>JAGQHH010000439.1 GCA_020431945.1 Cyanobacteria bacterium HKST-UBA02
CAGCCATATTCGAAAGGATTGAAATGAGCATTTTCCTCCTCGACTATCTCACCCGGATTCTTCGGCACCGGATCGCCAGGTACACGGCTGCAGCCCGCGAAGAAGCCACGATGATCGCCTGCATAAATATCGCTGAGGCAGCACGGGCACACAGCCACGGCATCACACTTCGAGTCGAAGAGCTCCTGCGGATCGACACAGACCCCGGAAGGATCCGCGAGATTCTCGATGCGATCCGACACTCCATGGAACAGATGCGACTCCTGGACGCCATGCTCTGGAAAGCCGGTCTGCACCACAACTCGCTGGAGGAGTCGTTCCAGATTCTCAGACCGATGGTGCTGGGCGCCCTCCGGAGACACATGACCGGAACCGAAGACGCCAGCCTCCAGACCTGCTTCGACCAGGCATTTCCCTCCTGACGCCTTATCCACGACAAAGGAAACTCCATGTACGGACTCATCGACATCATCAGCAAGGCCTTCCTCATGGCAATGGTGATCGCGCCGTTCTACGGCATCACCAGCGGCGACCGGCGCCTGATCATCTACAGCGCCGCCATCTTCGTTCTGGCGTTCGCAAGCGTCGGCTTCGGACTTTTCATGGTCTTCCGCAATCGCCGGATCGCCAGACTCAACAGCCTGGAAAACCGACAGTCCGGCAGCCAGAGCTGAGACTTAGCAAGCCACCAACTGAAACCTCGCAACACCTGAAGGAAACACCATGTTCGACATCCTGCAAATCACGGTCAAGCCCATCCACAACGCCCCGGTCGAGGCCCTGGACACCGCCCTCAACAGCATGACACCGGCCATCGTCGAACAGGAGTTCGCCAACGGCCAGTACTCCTACGTGCCCGCCGAGGACGGCACCTATATCGTTCGTGTCCTGGACGCCAATCCCATCACCATCGGCCTGGTCAAAACCATCATCGAAGCTCACCGCTTCGAGATCATCAGCGAAGCCAAGCCGGCCGACTAGGTCTTCCTGACCTCGAGAAGCGATGCGAGAAACTAGAAGTTATTCTCAATCGCTTCTCTCATATTTATTTCTCTTATCTCTTATAGTATTTATTTCAACAGAAGCAACGGAAACAGAAGGCGAACGGCGGTCGGCTACAGATGAGCCGACCGCCGTGTCTTGCGATTAAGAGCGGGTTCAGTCAGGTTCAGAACCGGTCTTTCTTCCGGTCACCCAGACCCAGACGACGCGAGATGCGCAGGCTCGGTCCGTTTTGCCTGGACGGAATCGAGCAGGCATTGAGAACGCCCATGGCGGCGCCGAAAACGATGCCACCGTAGACAGAATTCAAGGTCACCCCTGTGATGAAATAGGCGATCAGGGCGAAGACGATCCCGCCTGATAGCAGTGCTGTTCCGAGAAAGCAGAGAATGCGGTTCTCCGGCGAGTCCTCACGGGTGAAGACGCTGACCAGGAGAACGACTCCAAACTCCAGCAGGGTGAAAGGAATGAGCACCAGCTCGATGATCAGCATGAAGAACATGCCGAACATCATGAAAATCATGGCCATGAACTCGAAGAACAGAACCATCATCATCATCGCGAAAAATATGGCGAAGACGGCAAAAAAAAGTGCCACCACGCCACCTGCGAGTTGCTCCATTGGCGTTGTCCCTTGTGCTTCAGTGGACGGTTGTGCTCGAGCCGGACTGGACCGGTGGAACCTCGAGAGGAAGTGGATAGACATCCGTGAGGAAGCGCGCTTCGGCATTGAGTCGCCGGGCGGCTTCCTTGCTCATCTTGTAGAGCGGGCGCTGGCGAAAGTCCCGAGCACTGCCGGGCTCGATCTCGCCTGCAGAAACCAGCTCCTGGTGAAGGCTCTCCGGATACAGGATGTGCACGATGGTGACATCGCGCTCGCCCTCGAGACTATCGGCGATATGCAAACCGGCAGCCACAGCATCGGCGAGATCGTGATGACACTGATCCCCCAGATTGTCGTTGAGCATGGGAATCCCGCCTTCGCCGCGTTTGTGGAAATTGGCGATAGCGAGCTTGGTAGTCAGAACCAGGTAAATCGTCATTTGCTTCATAAAGAGACTCCCTGCGAGCCTGTGACCAGTCGGCGAGAATCCAGTCAAGACCGCAACGACTCAGGCACGCATGTGCTCGTAGTCGATGCCTGTCTAGGTGGAAAAGAGTCTTGCGCGGTCGGGGTCTTAAAGGCTCATGAAAGAAAAAATGGATGTTTCGAGTAGACCTGAAATTCATGACCAGACTCAAGTAACACTGTCTTTATAATACTTGGCAACTGCTGGATATCCCCGGAAGGCGGTACATTTCATCACTTGCACGGTGGCTAGCGCAACTCGCGCAGAGACGCCTGAAACCCGGTTAACAGTGCCGCATAAAGGGAAAATTGAACGAGCCGGGAACTCCGGCTCATCCCAACTGGAATCGATGAACGCCGACAGTGAACCGCTGGAAGCTCTGGGCTCGCGATATCTTCTCATCGAGAAGCTATCCGAAGGCGGCATGGGAACTGTCTACAAAGTCAAAGACAAGTCTCTGGACAAGAATTTCGCCCTCAAACTAATGAAAAGCGATCTCTGGAGCGACAAACAGCTTTTGCGATTCCAGCGCGAAGCCAGACTAGCCGGACGCCTGCGGCATCAAGGTATCGCCGAAATCTACGACTTCGGCATAGACTCCAACCACTCACCGTATATGATACTGGAGTTGATTGACGGCCAGGACCTCAAATCTATCCTTTCCAGGCGCGAATTAACCACCGACGAAACAATCGAGATCCTCATTCAAGTAGCAGAAGCCCTGGACCACGCTCATCAAAACGACCTCGTCCACAGGGACATCAAGCCTGCGAATATAATGGTCTGCGACCGTGACAATGAGCTCTCAGTCAAGATAATCGACTTTGGCATAGCGCGTATTCTGGATGAATCAGATCGAGAGCAGGGTCTCACCACCACCAATGCCCTGATTGGCAGCCCTTCCTACATGAGCCCGGAGCAGGCGCGCGGGCTGCCGGTGGACAATCGTAGCGACCTCTATTCCCTTGGATGCGTCTTCTTCGAATCGCTCACCGGCAAAAAGCCGTTCCAGGCAGACTCCACCCTGGAGCTGATCAGGATGCACGCCGAAGACGCACCGCCTGCGCTTCAAGACTTCCTTCCGGACGAACCCCTGACAAAAAACCTGCAAGCTATTCTCGACCGGCTTCTGGCCAAAGACCCCGGGGCTCGCTACCAATCAGCGGCCGAGCTAGTGACGTACCTCGAGCAGTTGCGGACACAGCCAGGAGAATCTCCTGCGCAGGAGGTCCAAGTTGCGGATGACCAGCAGACTGCAGCGGAGCTACCGGCTTCGGTGCGGCGCACCATCATCATCGCCGGCACGGCTGCCTTGATCCTGTCCGCAATCGCTATCCTCTCGATTTATTCAAGAGTCAGCAAAGATAAGCCTGTTAAAGAGAGTACCATTACCGTTTTCGACATGTGGTCAGGAGCCCCGGAAACCGTAGATGGTGTCATGCAAAAAGGCGACATCCAACTGACCGTGCCCAATATCAGACAGCAGGTAGCATCAAGCAAGCACCGGCGACTCAACGTGAACCGGCTGGGAATGTCCAGAAATGCCTGGAAAGATCTTCCGAGCCTGGGAGCCCGGGAATTGTCTTTTGAGAGTTGCAACCTTACCAGGAGCCAGCTGGAGACATTAAGCCGCTGCAAGACCATCAAAGTCCTGAAGATCAAATTCTGCCCGGCTCTGGAAAATGACGAGAATCTCGCCTTCCTGAAAGACATGACCAGTCTGAAAAGCCTGGATCTTTCCGAGAACGGCTTCACCGGCGAAGGACTTCGGTATGTGAAAGGACTTCCCGTCCTCGAGCAAATAAACCTTCACAACTGTCCAAATCTGACAGCTTCCGGTCTCAAACATCTTGCTTCCTGCCCGTCTCTGATTATTTTCGAGCTGAAGCATACAGGCTTGAGCGAAGAAAGCTTCAAAGCCGCTCTTTTGACTCCGCGCCTGCAAAAGATCGAGCTCAGTCATTGCAGCTTTCCTGCCGGATTCTGCCACCTATTCAAGGAAAGCCCCTGCGCCAGGACGCTCCACACCCTCTCCCTCAAGCACACAGACATCTCGGACGCCGATCTGGAAGAGGTCGGCAAATTGCCGGCCCTGGTCAATCTCGATGTGCAAGACTGTCCAAACTTGAGCGAAGCCGAGCTGGAAAAATTCCAGAGAGAACATCAGCTTGTATTCAGGCATGGACAAACCGACGAGATTACCTTCGACTGATAGCTCCACGTACAATAGTCGATTCAGAGAATCACGTATTACTATCACATACAATATTGTTCGACAGAAAAATGGCAGAGCGGTAAGCAGCGTGAAAGCTGCTTACCGCTCGCCACAAGCCATCACACAGCCAGACGCTTGAGACTGCGCAGGCTGCCTGTGTAGCGGTCGAGGTCGACGCCTTCCGAGCTTATCCCGTCGACTTTGCCGGTCTCGGAATACTGCCAGAAGGTCCAGTCGCTCCAGGGCGCCGGCACCCGAGGGCTGCTCTTGCTCGTGTAGTGCGCGATCCACAGATCGTACCCGGCGAGCTCGGCAGGATTGCCCAGGGTGTCATCGGCGAAAGAGGGGCTCAGATAGATAATCGGTCGGACGCCCAGCCCCTTCTCGACACCATCGAGCCATTTGAGGACCATCTCGAGCCGCTTCTGCTTCGAGAAGCGCTGCCAGCTGTCCGGGACCTCGAGATCGAGAACCGGCGGAAGGTCGCCTGACTCGAGCTTGCCTACGGTATTGACCAGATTGTCGATCTGGCGGTCGACATCGGCTCGCGGGCGGAAGAAATGGTAAGCACCACGGATAATACCGTTCTTCTTCGCTTCCGACCAGTTGACGGCAAACTCAGGATCGACCCAGCTCACGCCTTCACTAGCCTTGATGAAAGCGAACTTGACACCGGCATTGCGCACCCGAGCCCAGTCGATATCGCCCTGGTGCCTCGAGACATCGATGCCGAAAATATTCTGGCTTCTTGCCATAGAAGTTCTCCTTGTCTGCATTCTCAGTAATTGCAAAACGGGGCAGGAAAGAGACGCAGAACCTGCGCCCCTGTCGGTGACCCGCTCAGAAGCGAATCTTGATTGCCACCTTTTCCAGGACCGGAATCGTGAGGGTCGTGATGATCAAGAGAATCGAGCCGTAGATCGGCCGGTAGAGATCAGGCCAGGTAGCCGCGAAAGGACCGCCCAGGGCGAAGACCCAGACAGCGAAAGCAACCGTAGCCGCGGTGGCATGGAAGCGCATCGAATGCTCGGCGAGACTGTCGTGGGTGGGGCGGAAGATGACATAAAGCGGGGTCAGAATCAAAAGCGACCCGAAAACAATCCAGTACAGAATGTGCGAGTGAGCCAGGATCTCCTCTCGCAAAAGTCCGTCGAGAGCGAGATAGGCAGCAACGAGCTCGCCGGGAATATAGCGGAGCAACTTCTCGAAATAAGACGAATCCTGCCCTTCGGTATTGGACTTCGGCTTGTCGCCTTCGGTCCCCGGAGGGCTCGTCTTCTGCTGGTCTTCCATGGTTAGGTCTCTCCAACTCCGCTTCGGGGCCTGCTTGCTCACCGGACAGAATCCGTGCAGACAATCAGGAACGAAGCGAAGATTTGGTGGGAAAAGAGAAAAGAATTCTGGTTGCAGGAAATAGGAAAAGAACGTTTGAATTGTCTTGAGTCTCAAAGGCTTATTTCTAGAGCCTGAACATTTCGATACAGCTTGTTAAGTTCTCCGGCGGCCGGTAGCCAGATCAATGCCAGGGTCAACGTTCACGGCTTTCTCATCGAAGCCGGACAGCTTAACAAAAGTCCCTGGCTTCCCATTTGCGCAGATATCAAAACAGATGTCAGGCGCTCCGCCAGCTCCGAGAAGGTCCGGGCTCAGACAGACTCTCCCCGCGCCGAAGCGATACCCCTGTTCTCGTCGACGAAGCCGAGGGTAATCAGGCTCAAGACGAAAAAGAGCAGGGTGGAGATCAGGCTCAATCGATAATTGCCGCCGATCAAATAGCTCAAGGCACCGAAACTCAGGGGACCGATTATGGTCGCTAGCTTCGCGGAAAGCCCCCAGAGCCCGAAAAACTCCGCCGATCTCTCCGGAGGAGCGAACCGCCCCACCAGGGCCCGGGCAGAGGACTGGCTGGCGCCGGTGGCTGCTCCCATCAGCATGGCACCGATCCAGAAGACGGTCTTGCTGGCTGCGAGCATGACAGTCAGGACAGCCACGATCCAGATGACCAGCGAATAAGCCACAGCCTTTCGTGAGCCGAGGCGATCTTGAATAGCACCGAATGTGAAGGCACCAATCGAGCCCGCAAGATTCACCACCATGATCATGGCTATGGTATCGCTGGTTTTGAAGCCCATCACCTGCTCCGCGTAGACTGCAGCAATAGAAGCAACCGTTGTGCTGCCACAGGTGAAGAACAAGATACAGAGAAGGAAAACGAACAGGTCCCGGAATTGAGAGGCCCGGCTCACGGTATGACCAAGGCGCTCGAATCCGATGGCGACAAAACCCTTTCCCTCAGGACGCTCGAGAGGAAGCGCCCTCTCCTTTAAAAACAAAAAGGTCGGCAGGGCAGCCAGACTGAATATGCCAGCCACGATCCACATGGTCACCGGGACATATTGTGCGGCCCTCTGACTCTGCCCCTCCGCATAGAAGACGTAGCCGAGACAGAGGGCCAGTGCCAGGATGCCACCGAAATATCCGATGGACCAACCAAGGGCCGAAACCCTCCCCATATTCTCCCGGCTGGCTATCTCCGGCAGGAAAGCAGCAATTAGATTCTCCCCGGTGCCATACATGACATTGGCGGTCCCGAGCACGAAAAGAGCGAGATAAACGTCACCGGGACCGGCACAGGAAAGCAGAGCCGTGAACACCGCGAGCAGGATGCTGGTGAAGAGGAGCATCGGCTTTTTCCTGGCGGTAAAGTCGGCGATGGTTCCGATGACAGGAGCGGTGAGCACGATAATCAGGTTCGATATCGAAATCAAGCTCGTCAGTAGCAGCGTTGCCTTGCCGGTACCCAGGGAGCCCGCCACTGTCCTGACGAAGTAAGCATGGAATATGGCTGTGCAAACTACAGTCACATAGCTCGAATTGGCAAAATCGAACAATGCCCAGGAGAGTATCTCCCGGTTGCTTGCCGGCGGATTCTCTGGCGGCTCAGAAGCCTCGCTCAATTTAGCCTGGTCTCCTCTCTGGCCGCTCGAAATAGTATGATTGTCGGGCCTGTCACTCCAGAGCAATATATAGCAATTCTTCCGAGTAAACCATGATTCGCCCCCTTAAAATCCTCCCCCTCGAGACCCTCGCAGCAGCAGCGTCTTTGATCGTCGTCTCCATGGCGTTCCCAGTCTGCGCGTCCGCCCAGGCGCCGCCCGGGATGAGCGATATGCCTGAGGACCTGGAGCGCCTCCAGGGGAAGAACCTCAGCCACCCGCCTGATCTGGTGGCTCCGTCCGTAGACCCCGCCGCCGCGCCCGATTTGAGTCCTCCCGGTCTGCTCAAGAGCGTCGACCTGGCGGTGCCTTCGCCGACCACCACACCCGAGAGCCTGCCGGAGTTGCCGGAAAAGGAGATCATCAACGATCCCGATCTGCCGTCACGCGTGAAGAAATATCTCGATCAAGCCGAAAGCCAGCTCCAGGACGGCAAATTCAGCCAGGCGACTTCTACTCTCAAAAGAGCCCTGACCGATGCCGCCAAACTGGACAAGAACAAAGATCAGATAACGGCAATCATTTCGAGACGACTGGGCGAGAGCTATACGGGTCGGCAGATGTATCCTGAGGCCGCCGAGAGCTTCAAGGAGGAAGAAGAGATCCTGGGTAAGCTGGGGCTGAGAGATCCCGCCCTGGCCGGTGCCCGGGCCGCGCTGGCCGAGCACTACAGCGAGCTCGATATGTCGGGCTTTGGCAAGAGCGTACTCGACCGGCTCAAAGAAGCCGGCGTCAATCGGATCACAGTCTTGAAAAATATACAGGCGCCGCGAATTCAGATTGAATTCGCCCAGAAGCTCATCCGGGACATTAAGTCGAAAGCCGTTAACAAAGTCGGTTTCGACAAAATCGTCGCCTTCGACTTCAAGAGCCTCGGTGACAACCGCTTCGCCCTCGCCAATATCCAGGGCTTGCAGGTCAAGGCCAAATTCTGGGTGAACCTCATAGACTCGCTCATGGAGCTCGACCAGAACCAGAGCCCCACCGCTCATGTCACAGGCGAAAAGATGGGCAAGCAGAAGACCGTGGACGTCAAAGTCCCCCAGGACATTTATGACCGCTCCCTGGAGATTCTCAGTCAGTTGAAAACCTCCATCGACACATTGATTCATCCAGAACAAGAGACACAAGCTCCTCTGGAAAGCCCGGCGGAAGAAACCGGCTCCGGCTTCCCGCTAAACAAGCCCGGCTCCGATGAGCTGGATCGTCTCAAAGGAAAGGGTCTTGTCCACCCGCCGGACGTGGTTGATCAATCTGTAAATCCATCGATAAACCCGGCTCTCAATCCGGTTGCCGATCCGGACGTCGCTCCGGCTTTCGTGACACCTGCGTCGGAACCCCCGGTGGCGCCACCAATCCAGCAGGAGACGCCTGCTCTGATCAATCCCTGAGCCAATGCACTTCATATTCACAGCAATAGGCAGTCACGGGGATATCAATCCGATTCTCACAATCGCCATGGAGATGCGAGAAAGAGGCCATGACATAGATTTCGTCGCTCATGCGTATTTCGCCGAGAAACTGGCAAACGCCGGAATCAATCATGTGATCCTCGGCAATATGGACCAGTACCAGCGCACAGTGAACGACCCGGATCTCTGGATCCCCAGAAAAGCATTTCCAGCGGTCTGGAGGGTTCTCAGAGACGGTCTCGAAGAATGCTATAGCGCCGTCAGAGACAGGATCGTGCCCGGCAATACCAGACTGGTCGGCACAACCCTCGCCTTCGGTTCGCGCCTCGTTCAGGAAAAGCTCGACATCAAGATGGCCTCGATCCATCTGCAACCCAGTGTCATCCTGTCCGCCTGCGATCCCATGGTAATCCCGGGTCTGCCGATACCAGCCTGGCTGCCCCTGCCGCTACGGAAGCTTCTTATGGACAACATCAGCCGCAGGGTCATCGATCCGGTCTGCAAAGACGATCTCAATCGCTTTCGCGCCGGTCTCGATCTCGAGCCGGTGGAAGGTGTTCTGAGGACCTGGTGCCACTCGCCGGATTTAGTAATCGGAGCATTCCCGGACTGGTTCGGCAGACCCCAGCCGGATTGGCCTCCCAATACCGTCACCACCGGATTTCCGCTCTTCAACCCCGGTTTCGAGGAGCTCTCTCCGGATCTCTCGAATTTTCTCGACAATGGACCACCACCCGTGGTGCTTACCGCCGGTTCAGCCATGGCTCACTCGAGAGCTTTTTTCGAAACCGGCGTCGAGGCGATCAAAAAACTCGGAGCAAGAGCCGTATTCGTAAGCGCTTTTAAAAATCAGCTCCCCGAGGGCCTTCCCGAGGAAATCTTCCATGCCGAATACACCCCTTTCGGCGCACTCTTGCCCAGAGCTGCTGCCGTAGTACATCACGGGGGTATAGGAACCAGCGCCCAGTCCATCACGGCTGCCGCTCCCCAGCTGATCATCCCCTTCGCCCACGATCAATTCGACAATGCCGCCCGTCTCGAGCGCCTGGGCAACGCCTTGAAAGCCGACCCGCACACTCCAGCCCGCTGGACGAGAGCGCTTCGCCGGCTCATGGACGATCAGTCGGTCAAGCAAATATGCAGGAAATTTGCCGCCAAGATCAACGATGCTCCTCCGGCTCAAAAAACCATCGCCGACCACCTCGAAAAGCTTTGACCTCCGGAAAGGGAGGCACTCTGGTTGTCAGGTTATGCTTGCTCGCGCAGCCCTGAAGCACTCCAGGACCTCCCCTCCGCTGTCTTTCATTGGTCAGGTCTTTCGCCCTGGCCATCCTCCCAATCAACCTCCTGGCAAGCCCTACTGAGCCTGCCAGCTTTAAAGCAAATCTTTTAGAAGCCTTGAATTAGCTTGTTCATAGTTCATAAGTTTTGAGCCTCTGATTATTTGTTTTACCTTCACCTGGAATTCTAATCAACACGTAGAAAGCCTCATATGCCTGAGCCAGCCATCATCCCTGCCCCGCAGGTCTGTTTGTGCTGCCCGAAGACATAGCGGCTTTCTTTGCAAGGAGAAATTCATGAGCTCCCATCACGCTCACGATCACTCGCATTTCGGGTCTCTTGCGAAAAACGGCAAGCAAGCGTTGATTACCGTTCTGGCAATCAGCGCCTTTTACATGGTGGCAGAAGTGGTGGCAGGAATGCTCACCGGGAGCCTGGCTCTGATCGCCGACGCCGGGCACATGCTCGGTGACGTCGCAGCCCTGACTCTCGCCCTTCTGGCTGCCTGGTTCGCTTCTCGACCGGCTAGCAAGAACAACACCTATGGCTATTTCCGGTCAGAGATTCTAGCAGCGCTGCTCAACGGCATGGCGCTCCTTGTCTTATCAGGCTTCATTCTCTACAAGGCTTTCTTCAGGATCTTCAGCCCCACCGAAGTGCTCTCCGGGCCGATGCTGGTGGTGGCAATTCTAGGACTGGCAGTCAATCTCCTGGCGATGAAAATCCTCGCCCCAGCCTCCGGCCAATCGCTCAACATGAAAGCCGCCTACCTCGAGGTAATGGCAGACATGCTGGGCTCGGTGGCGGTGATTGGCGCCAGTATCCTGATCATGCTCACCGGCTGGACAGCCATCGACCCGATCGTGAGCGCCGTCATCGGTCTCGCCATCGTGCCGCGAACCTGGCACCTGGTCAAGCAATGCGTGCATATCCTCATGGAAGGCACACCCAGCCGAATCGAGCTGGACGAGTTGCGCAGCGCCATTCTCGCCGTTCCCGGCGTGGTCGATCTCCATGACTTGCATGTCTGGTCGATCACCTCCCGGCGAGACGCCATGTCCGCACACGCGGTCATTCGCCGCTCAGTAGCCGCCGAGCAAGTCCTTGCTGCAATCACCGACCTGGCGCGGGAGCGCTTCGACCTGCACCACACAACGATCCAGGTCGAGAGTCGGGAATGCTCTGTCAGCCAGGAAGCCTGTCACTGACACCAAGAAAAAGAATAAATCGACGGAGAAATCGATGAGACGTTACAGTCAATTCGCTGTCGTTCTCGGCAGCGGTTTGCTTAAAGACGGCAGCCCGACTCCGGTCACCGAGCTGAGAGCCCGGGCAGCCGCTTCGCTTTCGAAGGAAAAACACCTCAAATTGATCCTGTCCGGGTCCCGGTCGCCGTCCGATACTTCGGATCACGGCAAGACCGAGGCCGGCGTCATGGCAGAGATTGCAGCAGCCGAGGGGGTAGAGCGAAAGCGACTTCTCATCGAGGACCGCTCTTTCGACACCTTCGGCAACGCCATCTTCACGGTGGACCGCTATCTCAAACGACGCAAAGGTGGGACACTCTATGTGGTGACCTCTCCTTTTCACATAGAAAGAGCCGTATTCATATTCGAGCAGGTGCTGGGCGACGGCTGGACCGTCATCGCTCATCCCTGCGAAGAATGGAGCAACGAGACTCGTCAGTCCGGTGCTCCCCAGGCCATGGTCCGAGCACGTGCCTTCTTCGAAGGCATCGAAGCCGGCGACCTAAGAGCCTGCAAGAAAAAGCTTCTTTCCCAGATTCCAGCCTACAAGCGCAAGCGCAAAGCCGCCTGAACAGACCGCCAGACTTGCCTGGACAGGCAGCATGGAATCTTGCTCGGACCGGCATTACAAGCCTGCCTGGACAGGCATTGCAAACCTGGAGAGGAAAGCCCTTAAGGGCATTCTTCTCCGGGTTTCTTTCTAACGATTATTACTATATGTTTTCGTATTCCTCAATTCAAAGTAATGCACTCCGGATGGCATATGACTGTCAGAACATCTTTTCTTCGAAAAAAGTGATCTCACAGTCATAATTCGCCATCGAGATGACTGTCAGGACAAGTTTTTCCAGAAAAAATTGTCCTCAGAGTCATATGACGATTCGGTAGAAACTATCTATTGCCCGTGAGAAGCGTAATAGGACTGCACTGTTGAATAAGCCCGTCTTCTGGGTGGCTCAGTAGGTACTGAAGGTTTGGCTGCCGCTCTGGCGACCGGGCGATGCCTTTTGCGCTTCTTGGCTGGCGGAGCCTTTTTCGGCGCAGCCTTTTCGGCGACGGCGGGAGCCTCGGACTTCATCGGCTCGGACTTCATCACCTCACCCGTACCGCCCCTGCCTGGCTCGGATGCAGACTTCGCGGGCGCTTCGAGATCTCCGGCAGCGGCTGATGTCACCTTCGATTCATCTGCGGAGCCAGCCGGTGAGGATGCGCTCGCTCCGGTCGATGAAGTTCGGCTTGCTTTTGCGCTTGCCGGGGCGCTCGAAACGGGCTCCGTCTCCGCGGATGTTCCACCAGCAGCCGGTTGATTCGCCACGGGCTGTTGACCGGGCCGGATAGCAGAAAGGGCCAGGAATGAGCAAACAGCCACTACCACTACCACCATGGCCATGACCATATAATTCGGTTTGACCGGAGTCCTGACCCTCCTTACTGCATCCTCGGCTCTCTCCAGGTCTTCTTCCCGGGAGCCCGGACCACCACCTGCGGTGGTGCTTTCCGCCAGCAGAAATCCCGGCACCCTCTTCGGAAGGTTATCGGCGGAATCGGAACTGGCAGAAGTAGCCAGCTCAGCCGGAGTGGGCTTTTGCACAGGAAAGTCCATTCTCGTAGTCTGCCTGATGGCATTACGAACGAGCTCCAGCTCGCTTTTCAGCTCCGCCATATCCGGAAAGCGATCTTCGGGCTTGATCTCCAGACAGCGCAGCACTATCTTCTCGAGACTGCCGGGATATGCCCGTCCCGGAACGACTTTCGAGAAGGATGGCGCCTTCTGGGTGCACTTGAGTTTGACCGTCTCCATGTAGTTGTCGTGGTAATGCGGCCACTCTCCGGTAAGTATCTGATACATGATCACGCCGAGCTGGTAGATGTCGCTCTTTTCACTCAGCTCCATGCCCTGAAGCTGCTCCGGAGACATATAGACCGGGCTGCCCACCACTTCGCCGGCCCTCGTCAGACGCTGGGATTCGGCTCCGAAATGAGCTATCCCGAAATCGAGAATTTTTACCGTGTCCTCATGCGGCTTGTCCGTGAGCATGATGTTCTCGGGCTTCAAGTCCCG
>JAGQHH010000440.1 GCA_020431945.1 Cyanobacteria bacterium HKST-UBA02
ACAGAGGAGATGCGTCATCGATGCGACCAAAAGGCGAACCTAACAGAGACGAGAAGCGGCCCAACCGCAAATTCTTCGAGCGCATGCCTACTCCGGCCCAGGGTCTTCCCAAGAATGCCGATCGCTCCATCTATGGTCATGGAGGCGACAACGCCGCTGCCGGCCAGCAAAATCCCGAATGGGTGCAGTCCGAGCAGGTCCTGGTCTATCACCGGGAGGAGGACCAGCCTGGCGGCGAAGACTGGATGAGCCAGCTCAAGCAGAACTCCATGCAGTTTCTCGCCGATCAGCGTGGCGTCCAGCTTCAGGAGATCTACAAGGAATCGGTCTATAAGACCGGCATTGCTGTCCTGGTCGACAAAATCTATGGACTGCTTCAGCGCTACACCTATGAGTTCAACCAGATAGCCGGCGGCACCGATCTGCACGTTTCCGGCACCATATCCGGTGACGTTACCGAAGTCACCCGCTACAATCGGATGCGCGAGGTGGAAGAGACCGCCACTTATTTCCGCTGCCGTTTCACCACCCGTCATTTCGCTCTGGTGGTCAGAGGTTATCAAGACACGGTGGAAGCCTATCTTCTGCCGGTGAATATGGTCATGGCTCTCTCTCAGTCCGAAAATCAATATCCGCCGCTTTGCGTGGTCCAGGTGAAAATCACGGATCAGGGCATGATGTGGCGGATGAAAGACGGTGAACCGCCCATAGATACTCTGGATCAGCTTGCCATGTGGCTCTTCACAAAACTGGTGGATGAGACCAAGAAGTGTCTCGGCTTGAGCGGATAATAGTAGTATTGGCTTTCCTGGTTAATTTCTCATTGCGGTGGTAATAAAGAAGTTAGAGATTCCGGCTTGTGGCGGCTGGAGAAGGAGCTTCCCTTTTTGATGGCATTGATTGACTCGGACAAGCTCAGGGCTCTGCTGGACGATTTCACAGAGAAAGAAGCTGTAACCCGGGAAGAGATTAACGAAATCGAGAACCAGATAAAAGAGCTGGAGGAGCGTATCAAGCTCTCCCGGGAGCGTCTAGTCGAAGTCTCCAAGGATGCCGAGCGTGTCGATGCCATGAAGAGTCGTTATGCCGAGCAAGACTGGTCGGATGTCCTCTCTGCCGCCCGTAATGGCGGCTCTGCAGCTCCGGAGCCGGCCCTGAAAGAAGCCCGGCAGCCCGAAGTCCTGGAACCAGTCCAAAAAGAAATCCCGGAAGAAATCCCGGAAGAAGTATTGCCCGAGCCCGTGCCCGAGCCTGTTGTAGAAGCAGTCGTCGAGCCCGAGCCGGTGCCGGAGCCGGTGCCGGAGCCAGTTTCCGAAATCGCTCTCGAGACGGCTCCGGAAGAGCCTGCCGAGCCTGCCGTAGTAGAGCCGGTGGCGGAAGCTCCACCTGTCGCTCCGGTAGCCGAGGCGCCTGCCGAATCACTATTCTCCTTCAGCGGACCGGATGGACCGCCTGACCTGGACCAGAGCGATTCGCCCTGGGGACCGCCCACCGTCGCTTCAGCCTGGGATCCTCCCCCATCTTCTGCTCCCGCTCCGGCTGCGCCGCCAGCTCCCGAGCCTGTCACCAATGCCGCCGGCGTACAGCAACAACAAGTACAGCCATTACAGTCGGTCCAGACCCAGCCTCAGGGCGGGCAGTCCGATGTGCTCAGCTCCGCCTTCGACGAAGAGTTCGATATAGCAGAGGCTCTTGGCGGCACCAAGAAGTCCAAGAAGGGCGAAGAGGGCGGCCAGGAAGATGACAACGTCAAGAAGATCAACGACGCTCTGCGCGGCCTTTTCAGTTGAGAGAATAAGAGACCGGTCATGAATCCTTGAGGACTTCCTGTTAACATTTTTTTGCTGACAGGGGAGCTCTTCGATGAAACAAATAGCATCTATGATGGCAGGCGTGGTCGTAGACGTGCTGGTCAAGCCCGGCGACGAAGTCACCGACGGCACCGAGGTGGCCATTCTCGAGTCTATGAAGATGCAACTTCCGGTCCAGTCCGATCAGACCGGGAAAGTCAAAGAGATCAAAGTTTCACAGGGCGACTTCGTCAACGAAGGGGATTTGCTGATAGTCCTGGAGTAGTGAATTGTTCGAGAGCCTGCCCGAAAAAGTTAGAGTGGTGGAAGTCGGTCCCCGGGACGGGCTTCAAAACGAAGAGAAGAAGATCGAGACAGCGGGCAAGATCGAGCTCATCGAAAAGCTTGCTGATGCTGGGCTCGGTCATATAGAAATCAGCTCTTTCGTGAGCCCCAAATGGATCCCGCAGCTGGCCGATGCTTCCGATGTGGCAGCCGGACTGACTTCTCTGAAAGGCAAAGTAGTCACCTCGGCCCTCGTGCCCAATGAGAAAGGCTACGAACGCTTCAAAGAAGCCAATCTCGACCAGGCGGCCCTG
>JAGQHH010000441.1 GCA_020431945.1 Cyanobacteria bacterium HKST-UBA02
CAATCATTTAAGACGCGGTGTATAGAACAGGAGGGCATCATTTATGAAACAAATCAGTTCTTCCTGGTTCGCGATACGAAACTTGCCGATCAATCCATCGCACATACGGTAGCCCAACTAATTCCTTCACAATTCTCACTCCTCGCCAACGAACTAACGCTAAGGACTTGTCTTCATAGGGTTGGATCCAAGTCTAGCGAGACCCTACAAGAGTTCCTAAAGACAAGGTTAAACGAAAATCTCACCCGACTCCGGAGTGCGGTGGACAACGATGAGATCGAAGGGATTCTGGATGAACTCATTTTGTTGTGGCCGCAGTCTCCCAAGAATACTCTCAAGGCGATTCACTGGGTCGTTCATCATCCCAACCCTCCCAAGCAATCCTCGGTTGAAACTGATTTAGGCAAGATGTACGGAAAATCCTATTCTGATGTCCTTTCAAGAAGTTTAGATGTTTTGGAGCGTATGTCCGAGTCTGTCCCGGAAGATTTGTTTCCGATCTTGGAGGGGCTCCTGAAGAGCGAAGACCTGAACTTAAGAAAGAAGACAGAAGAAGCCATCGCATCTTTGGGAAGAATTTCTCATCATGATCTTAATAGGACACACTGCCGCAAACAACGAATAGTATTGTCAGCGATGGAAAAATGGGGCCCCATTAATAGGAGACGCCGACTCGACACAATCATAGGATTTTCGAAACAGGCCCTGAATCCAACTTTGGAAATGCGTGTGGATCATGAAGACGAAATCACAATCCGACAAGTTGCATTGCCTTCCACTCCAAATACTCGCTCCGTCCGAAAGAGAGTCCTCAGGTTGCTCATTCGATCCTACAATCTGTCGCACTCTCCCGACGAAAAGTACTTGGTAATCGACACTCTTCTTTCTGGATTACTGTTTTCTCGTTATACGAATAAGAACACCGATGAGGCAAGGATGATTGAAGACAGCCAGAGAATCATCTTGGACTTTTGTATATCAATTACTCCCACTGCTCCCAATCTTGTAATCGATAAAATATGGAAGTCACTTGAACGGGAACGATTGCAAAGATGGCCCGAGAAGGAGCAACAATTAAAAAACCACATTTCCATGAGTTCTGATTTCAAAGTCTGGCAATTACTCATCGGAAAAGAGTTCCCCAAAGATCCACAAATATCATGGAGAGAGGCGGACTCGAGGAGACAAGCAGAAATCTTGCGCCTAGTAGATGCGATCCAAGTCTCCCAAGTGAAAGACTGGAATGACCGTTTGAAGGAAATTCAGGAATGCTATTCCCCGGACAAGGCATTTGAATATCGTTATTTAAATATTTTTCTGGAAATGATTGGGAAGAACAAACCAGAAGTCGCTATAAAATGGATAAAGAATCGAGTCATCACTGAAGATTTTGCTCTCACGTTTCTTCTAGCAGGACTATGGTACGGGAATAGATCTGAAGCCGAGAAAGTATTTGATCAGTGGATCCAAAAAGAGTGCCACTTTCGAGCATTGTCTGGAGTCCTCAGGTTTTTGGACTCACCCGAGCAGTATTTGGTCGAATTACTTTTTCAAAAGATCAATTCAGAAAGGCAGTTCATTCTGAGCGATCTGATAGCCCTTTCTCTCAGAACTGGCTATGAAAAACGTTTCAGGAAAGATTGGTTTCGGAAGTTACTGGGAAGGGCGACTGAACTTCGTAATACGGACTGGGTGACATTTACAGGCTTTTTGTTGCAAGAGAAAATTCCTGAACTATCGAACAAGGAATGGCAGGCTGTTCTCGATAACCTATGTCTTGTCAATCATATCGATTTTGAGGTCGACGGTATCGTCGCGAAAATTGTGGAGCAGAATCCAAGTTTAGTGCTTAAGTGGTTTAGGCAAAGGATTGCTATTTCCGAATCCTTGCCTGTTATGGATATGTCATACGACGCGATTCCATTTCATATGGGAGATACATTATCAGCACTTCAGAGTAGACAGAGGGATATCCTGTCTGATATTCTAATGTGGGCTACTGGGGAAAGCGCTTGCTGGCAAGCACATAATTTGGTGAGTCAGATCTTTCCGGTGATTACTGGGGTCTATGAAAGACGCTTGCTGGAAATTGTTCAAAAGGGTCGGAAAAGTCAAGCGGAAAGAACTTTAGGTCTTTTGGCAATGTATG
>JAGQHH010000442.1 GCA_020431945.1 Cyanobacteria bacterium HKST-UBA02
GAGCCAGAACCAGAACCAGAACCAGAACCAGAACCCGAGCCAGAGCCGGAAGGCGAAAGCGAAGCTGCCAAGGACAACGAAGACGGGGGCGTGAAGTTCCACCCGAAGAGGACGCTGATTGAAATTCCGGCATTCGATCAAGATCGCCTGGGCAGCGATGACGAGCCGGACGAGGGCGAGTCGGTGCGGACGGAGAGCGAGGCTGAAAAGTCCGGACTCAAGCAGACCTTGGTCGAGCTTCCTGTATTCGAACAGGGGTTGACACAGAGAAAGAGCGATTCGTCCGTATCGGACCTCTCCGAGATAGGCGATGACGAGTTCGAGCCGGCTATTACGGATATCGACGACGATGAGTTCGGGATCGAGCTGGCTGAGCCCGAGTCAGATCCGCTTATCGGGCAGATTCTATTCAATGAGTATCTGGTGACCAGCCTGGTCGGTAGCGGGCCGGCCCTTATCACTTATCGGGCGAAGCAACAAACTCGAGATGGGTTCATTGCTCTGAAGACTACAAGGCAAAGGCTTCCGGCAATCACTTCTGAATTCGTGGAAGCTGCCACCAATCATCTGTCCCTCGATCATAAAAACATAGCAGCCTCCCTGGGCTTGTATCAGACTGAGCCTGATTGCCCTTTCTATGCTACCGAGTGGCTGGATGGCATCTCCTTGATGGAAATCAGCAGGGAGACCGGTGCCCTGACCGATGAGGACGAGCTCTCTCAGATAATCTTCGAGATTTGCGATGCGCTCGAGTACGCTCACGCGAGGGGCGTGACGCATGGGGATCTGGTAACCAGCAATGTGATCATGTGTTTGATAGACGATGATCTCCATGCCAAAGTGACTGATTTTGGATTCGGTCGGGTGCAGAAGAAGCTCGAAGGGCTTCAAGACCCGTCGTTGATCGAGAGCGAAGATGTCGATTCGCCCCTCTGGCTGGAAGATCAGAAGAAGATCGACGTATTGATGGTGGGCAATCTGCTCCTCGGGCTCGTCACGGGGACGGAAGTCATCCCGGGATCTACAGGTCCCCGGGCACGTCTGTCCGAAACATGTCCGGACTTGATGGCAACCGATGTGCTCGATTCCGTCCTGGATGAGGCCCTCGAACCTGATCCGGACTGGCGATTCAATTCTATTGGCGAGTTTCGGGAAGCGTTCCGGAACTGGTTGGCCACGGCCAGGGAGGAGCGTAAAACGGCCGAGCTGCGACAGCCTGAGCAGTCACCGCCTGTGGGGCAGGAAGTGTCCGAGTCTTCGGAGATGCCACAACCAGCGGTACCGCCTCAAGTGGCTTCTCCTGACGGTGTGAGTCCTGAGGAACTGGCGCTCCTCACCGGTCGCAGCGGCTTATCGGGTGTCCTGCCGGTGCAGTCGGAGACTGGCAGCCCGCCTCCCAAACGGCGAACCAGAGAAGTGAGAAAGACGGTGTTGAAAATGACGGCGCTGAAAGAGCGGCAAGTGGAGGAAGATGACAAGCTCAGCACGCAGATCTTTCAGGTGATATCAAAAGAGCAGGCACGCGTATCTCCAGCCAAAGCCGTCACTATGCTCACTGTGAAGATCGTCGCTGCTGTCTCGGTCTTTCTTCTCTCCTTTACTTATCTGGTGCTCAACTGGAATGATGTCGTCGATTCCTGGCGAGAGACTTCCGTGAAGCTCAGTGATGCCATGCGCCACAGGGACAAGGATGAGGTTTTGCCCGAAGAGCTCGCGGGCGAATCTCCGGACCAGGCGACAGAGGCTGAGACCGCAGCGGCTCCCGGAAGCCAGACCGGAGTAGGCGTCGGAGCTACCACCGCTAGTGGTGTGGCAGCACCGCCGGTGAGAAGAGCTCATCCGAAGTTCTCATACAAGGAGAGCCCTGCTTATCGTCACTGGGTCATTCACGAAGTCGGCTCCAAGCGACGTATTGAGCCTGACCAGTAAACGCCATGGAAGACTCGAAGTCGAAAACGCCACCATATTCGAGGCAAACTCTTTTAGCATTCTTCGTGCCTTTCACTGTTTTCGGAATACTTTTCTCCATCATCGCCATTGATCATGTAGCCAGGTCGCCAAGCAAGGATGTGCCGATCGATTATGTGTATGCGGTCTTCTCCGGATTCACCGACATGGGGGTAATGTTCGGAATCATCTCGCTGGTACTCGTTTCGCTGGTCGGAGCGGCAAAGAGCTTGATTGGCGTGGCAAAAAAAGGCCGCTCTGCTTGAGAGGTTGAGTTCAAAGATAGAA
Source organism: Cyanobacteria bacterium HKST-UBA02 (assembly GCA_020431945.1). The sequence continues at coordinate 2,236 of JAGQHH010000442.1, forward strand.
GTGGACGATTTCCCAGGCTTTCTCCAGGGTGAGGCCCTGCTTCTGGTGAATTGCAAGAGGATGATCCGTCGGCTCGAGCTCTATTGACGGGCGCTCGTTGTTCCCCTTGAAATGCACCATCGTTTTCAGACCGAGCGTCTCTGGCTTGTAGTAGCCGATATGTGTGCATAGCCAGCCGAAATAAGGCCCGATTTCAGCTGAGTCCGGGTGCTCTAGATAATTGTCGAAGTTCTCCTTTTTCAGCGATACCCATGCTCCGAATCCGAAGGATTCCGGATAATCGTGGACTCTGATTTCGATAACGCCGCGGATAAAGTGATCGCGTCCTTCGATTATGCAGGTATCTGATGTCAGGATGGCTCTCTCCTGCCGTTCGCTCTCTGGAATATCCTCGTAATGCGCCGGCCAGCCGCTGCCTATATCGGGCAGGTCTTCGTGCCTTGTTTGCACTGATATGACATTGAATGCTGATTATACTCAACCGGGAGATGGATGCCAGGAAAACGACTTCCGGCGATACTGCGATTGGAGATCCGGTCGCAGCTCCGAAAAGTGGGTAGAATTATTGCATCTAATGGATACTTTCTCCGATAAAAAGCACCTGGTGCTGGTAGCAATTACGACGTTCGCTCTAGTGTGGACGGGAACTCTCTGGCATGATTTTTTCGGGATCGAGGTATTGCCGGTGCTGTCGCAGGTGGTAAATTCTGGCGGCGACTTTGTCGTGTTGCCGGAGCAAACTCTGACGGGCCGTCTCGACGGTCGGACGGGCGCCTACCAGGAGCCCTGCGCCTGTCCCAGCCATGTCCATAGCCCCCCGTGCATGTCCAGGGCGAAGAGTACTGAAGTCTTCTCGGCGGTCAGGCTGGCGGTCGTTCAGCTAATCAGTATCCTGCCTCATGCCAGACCCGCTCCGGAGATCGTTCCCAGTCGGGAGCCCCCCAGCCTCCTGTCCACCAAGGTCGGGCCGGCGTTCTATATCGTCAATCGAACTCTTTTGATCTGAACTTCGGTGACTGCTTCTGTCTGCCGGTCGGCCCGAACTGACCGGATTCATCGTGGTGGTCGCGTATATATGTTCAGCTGATTTCGATATGGGACACTGATATGTTCAACTGGGTAAGCCGGTTCTTTCTGGCAGCCTTCTCAGCAGCCGTGTTGCTGGCAGGCTGCAGCGCCAGTTTTCCTGCCTCCAGCGGCAGTACCGGCAAGAGCATTCCAAAGGCATACAGACCCGCTGCCGGCGAGGTCGTGCTGACCCCGGCCCAGGAAGAGACTGCCGGTATCGAGACGGTTCCCCTGTCCGTCCAGCCGGTTCGTGGTGGCGTGCTGGAGCTGTCTTCCACGGTGGAGTCCCCCGCCGATGCCACCGGAATCATCTACTCGCCGGTCAATGGCGTGGTCATCCGTGTCCTGGTGGATGTCGGCGATCGGGTCCGGAAAGGACAGGTGGTTGTCTATGTAAACAGTCCGGACATATCGGATGCCCAGGCTTCCTATCTGGACGCCCAGGCCAAGCTCTCTCAGACCAGGGCGCAACTGGAGACGATCAGGGCTCGCATTGAGCTTGGCCGGGCAAACGAGGTGCGAATGACCAGGCTCCGGGACGAAGGTATCGCATCCACCAAGGATGTGGAGACCGCCCGCTCCACGAAAGTGGCGGTTCAGTCTGAGGAAGCGGCGGCTATGGGGAGCATGAATGCCGCGATGGCTCATTTGCAGGCTGCCAGCGTCAAATTGAAGTCGCTTGGTTTGAAGGAGCCCGTTTCTACTGATGTTACTGAAGGGTCCGGGGGGGCTTCGAATATGGTTACCGCAAGCCTGCCGATCCGGTCGCCGGTCAGCGGGGTGGTGGTGAAGAAGGAAGTCTTTCCCGGCCAGAGCGTCGGTCCCGGCTCGACGGCGGCTTCTTCCAGCGGCACCGGCAGACCGGCGGCGCTTATGACCATAGCCGATCTGAGCAAGGTCTGGGTCTTGCTGGAGGTGCCCCAGAGGGAGGTCTCGGCGATCAAGCTGGGCGATTCTATCGATTTCCGTACCGAGAGTATTCCGGATAGACAGTTCAGAGGGCGGATCACCAAGCTCGCCGAGAGTTTCGATCCGCATTCTCGCACTGCCCAGGTGCGGGCGGAGATCATCAATCCTGGAGGCATCTTGAAGCCAGGCATGCTGGTAATTGCTTCCATCGCCCGCCAGGTTGCGAGAGCGTCCCAGCTCGGTTTGCCGACATCGGCTATCCAGACTATGGGCGGCAGGGACATAGTCTTTGTTCGCCGAAGCCCGCACCATTACCAGGTTCGCGATATTAGATGCGGTGCCCGCTCGGCGTCGTCCGTTGAGGTCAAGTCCGGAGTCGAGCCCGGCGAAGAGGTGGTGACCAGGGGCGCTTTCTTCCTCAAGTCCGAGTCGATGCGCGAGAGTATCGCCGGGGCTGCGAACGATGAATAGCAATCCGGCTGGAAACGGACTTCTCGATTATCTGGTCCTTGCGGCTCTGGACCGGCGGCTGATTGCAGTGGTCTTCGCGATCATGCTTCTTGCCGCGGGAGTCTGGGCATACGGAACGATCAATGTCGATGCTGTTCCGGATGTTTCGAACGTCCAGGTGACCGTCACTACCAGAGCGCGCGGTCTGGCGCCTGTCGAGGTCGAGCAGTATGTCACCTATCCGGTGGAGCTGTCGCTTCAGAGCCTGCCGCGACTGGTTCTGCAGAGATCGATCTCGAAATATGCCCTCTCCCAGGTAACGGCGGTATTCGAGGACGGGACTGACATCTACTGGGCTCGCCAGCAGGT
>JAGQHH010000443.1 GCA_020431945.1 Cyanobacteria bacterium HKST-UBA02
CCACAGGACGCTGCATTACCCGGGTGGCAAGGACGCCGGCAGCAGCAGGACCGTCGAGCCCGGCAAAGCTCATAAATGGGTAAGCCAGCCAACCGGAGGTATCCGGATTAGTGCCCACCACCAGGTTATAGAGACCTTTCCTGTCTTGCAGGAGACTGGACTGACCGAGGGTGAGCTTTTGCAATGCCATCACAGGCGCCACCATCAAAGCGACTCCAGTAACCATCAAGACCAGGGACCGACGCGTGAAAACATCCGACAATCGCATCAGCATTATGCCGGTGAAAGCAAGGCCGACCAGCACCAGGGCCGGCCTGGTCAGCTCCAGGGCTGCCAGGGACATACCCAGAACCAGAGCCAGTTTCCATCGCCTACAGGCAATCACCTCGATGCCTAGATAAAGGGCGAGACTGACGAAGAAGCAGGCGAGGGATTCACTGAGAAGACGCGCCGAGTTGACGATGAAACCGGGATAAATCCCGGCAAGAACTGCCGCTGCCAGACCGATCCGGTGACAATCGAAACAACGCCGGGCGGCAAGTCCGACGAATACGCAAGTGAGGGCCGAGATCATGCATTGCCAGAAAATAGCGGCGCCGAAATCGCTGCCCACGGGCTGTGCGAAGAGCTTCTGCCCGGTGACCAGAAAGAGAGGATAAACGACCCCGGACTGGGAGACCATCTCTTTAAGCGGCTCATAGACAGCACTGTCGTAGCTCCCGCTGCCAGACAAGACCTTGACTATGTCTCCGGCCATATCCGGCGGCGCCTGGAGAAAAGCAGCCAGAGCCGATGCGCTCCGGGCATACTCGGCAGCATCCAGGGCATATCGGTAATCCGGGCCGGTCTCCATAAACGCGAAGCCGGCTCGAAGAGCAAGGGCCAGTAAGAAAATAGCCGCATAAGCGATGAAGAGCGCCAGTCCGCGGCGCTCCGGACGCAACACATCGCGCCTGATCCCCAGGGCCTCCCTGAAGTCCGGACGGACACCGGTTCGCGGTCCTCCAGTCACTTACGCCCATCTCCTCTAGTTTCAGAACCTGTCAAGTGTATCGCACACCCCCTGCCCCCCGGGTGTGCAATGAGCGCACGTAAATACTTAAAAGAAATAAAGCCCGTGTACCTGCCTGCCTCCATGACCGACAGGCACGGTGTGTTACGGGCCGGATGCGCACGATCCCCACCGAAAACACCTATACATATTGATAAAACCAATCCAACCTGCACCCCGATGCTCCGGGGTCGTGCGGTACACTTGGCAGGTTCTACAGCAGTATGGACCCTGGAGTCGAGGCGCCAGATGAGCGAGAAAATTTCTACTGGTCTCAAATCCCTTTCCGGAACCGGCAAGAAAGCTTCCGGCGAGCGACCCGACAATAAAGAAGCGGCTGTCAGGCTGCGTGAGCTCATCCTCACCATGTCCAAGAAAGCCAATGTCGGTCACATCGGCTCGGCCCTCAGCGTGGTGGACATGCTCTGGGCTCTTTACGGAAATGTTCTTCAGATTCCCTCCGCCAAGCACCCGGACCGGGATCGATTCGTCCTGGCGAAAGGCCATGCAGCCCTGGCTTTCTACTGCTGCCTGCATCTCAAAGGTTTGATCAGCGAGGAGACCCTCTCTACTTATTGCGGCGATGGCAGCGCTCTCGGGGTGCATCCCGAGCATGCCTTCGAATGGGTGGACTTCGCCACCGGCTCATTAGGCCAGGGACTCACCAACGGTGTCGGAGCAGCTCTGGCAGCACGCCTGCAAAATTCCTCCCGGCGGGTCTTCGTGCTCATGAGCGACGCCGAAGCCAACGAGGGCTCGGTCTGGGAAGCGATTATGTTCGCCGCCCACCACCGCCTGGCCAATCTCACCGTGCTGGTGGACCTGAACGGACAGCAGGCCCTGGGCTATACGAAAGACGTCCTCGATCTCTCCCCTCTATCCTCCAAGTTCCGGTCTTTCGGTTGGGACGCTTATGACGTGGACGGTCACAACATCGAGGAGATGGTCCAGGTCATGGAGAATCTCGATTTCCAGACAGGCCGTCCTCATGTGCTGGTTGCCCACACTACCTTCGGCAAAGGGGTCTCTTTCATGGAGAACCAGATCAAGTGGCACTACCTGCCTCTTTCCGATGAAGAATACGAAAAGTCCATGGCGGAGGTGAGGAGTTAATGCGCGGGGCGTTTGCCAGAAGACTCTCGGAGCTCGCCGATAAAGACCGGCGTA
>JAGQHH010000444.1 GCA_020431945.1 Cyanobacteria bacterium HKST-UBA02
CAGGCTCGCCCTGGTCGAAGGTCGGTGGCGCTGTTTGTGATACTGGTAATGGTGGCTCGACGGTGCCCGGAGCCGGCGGGATGATCGGGGCTTTGGGCTCCCCGAAGACCGGCGGCTCGGTTTCCGGCTGGCTAGCCGGAGACTTTTTTGGGTGGCTGGGCTCACCCCCGGGGCCCTGCTGAAGTCCCGCTCTTCCTTCGGTGAGCAGTCTCTGTACGCCTGTTTTCGAGAGCTTTTCGGCAAGATCCTGGAGTTGATCTTGAGTGGAGCCGACCTGGGCTATCTGGCTGCTGATGGTGTCGCATATGGACTCGATGGAGCTTTCCAGATTGACCTCTTCGGTGGAGTCGATCATGAAGACTACTGCTCCGCAGACCTGTCGTTGCGGGCTGGTGAACGGAGTGGCCGAAACACTCAGCCAGCGGCTGTCGGTGCCGTCATTACCGGCCAGGAACAGGCGCACATCCGGGAGCGCCTCGCCGGAGAGAGCTTTTGCCCAGGGCAGGTCCCCGGGGTTGAGACTGACGGTCTGGCTGATGTCCATGAAGCGGTAATCGACCCTGCCTGTCCCGGAAAGGTAAGGTTTGCCCAGCATATCCTGGGCAGTCAGGTTGAAGAGCAGGAATTCGCCTTGAGGGCCGACGATGATTGCGCCCATGAGGGGGTCTTTGAGGATTTCGCCGAGAACCGAGGGAAAACTGCTCAGACCGGTCTCGCCACCCTGGAGGAGGGAGGCTATCGCCCTTGTGGCAGCATCGAGGCCCGGTCGCGATTCCACCGAGGTCTTGATCGTCTCGATCGTCTCGTTAAGCTCGCTCAGCCTCGATTTCAGAGATTCTACGTGCCTAGTCCAGTCATTTGTCATTACGCGGTTCCTTTGCTTACCGGCCGACGGCGTCCTTTAACCTTGTACCACATACAAATGATTAGAAACGGGCTGTCAGTCCGCCTCGTGAGGCGGTTTCAGGTTTTATATATCAGACGCTAGCGACTCTTGAGGCAGAGCATGTCATAGAGCGAAATCAGAATCGTGCTCATCTGCTCGGCGGAGGCTTCCAGGTCGTGCTCTCGCCCATCTATGCCTACGGTGAGGCTCCGCTTCTCCCGCCCGGGCCTTTTCGGGCTCCTTTCCAGGGCTCTTTTGACCCGGGCGACCAGGGCTTCTTCCTCGAGGTTTTTGAGTAGAAAGTCATCGGCGCCGCAATTGACGATCTCGACAATCTCTTCGGTCTTGAGGGCGGTTCCCAGAAGAACGAAGGTAAGGTCCTCGGTCTCCGGATTCCCTTTGATCGTCCGGCAGAGTTCGTAGCCACTCATCTCGGGCATATTGATATCGCTGAGCACCAGGCAGGGCCTGGTTTCTTTCAAGGTTTCCAGGGCTTTCACGCCGCTGCGGGCGACTTTCGTGCTGATGCCGCTACGCTCGAGCTGGTGCTGGAACAGCATTGCCTGGGTGAGAGTGTCCTCCACCAGCAAGACTTGAAAAATCGGTCTGTTCTCTGTACTCACGATCCTGACCTCATCTCACCGGTCTCGACTCGCCCAGGACGATTCTGGTGATCAGACGAGCCAGCTCGCTGCTCCCCACCACATGGCAGGCGGCCGACAGCTTGATGGCTTCCCCGGGCATGCCGTGGACCACCGAGGATTGAGCGTCCTGGACGATAGTGATGCCGCCCTGGTCTCTGATCAGCTTGAGCTCCCGGGCTCCGTCCCTGCCCATCCCGGAGAGCAGGACCCCCACTGTCCGGGGACCGTAAGCCTCGGCGGCAGTGCGGAAGAGGTAAGCGACCGAGGGTCTGACGCCATTGATCAGGCTCTGGTCATTGATCACGAAACGACCGGTGGCGGACACCCCGGTCTGATAGCCGTCCGGGCAGAGATAGGCGGTTCCGGGCTCGAGTTTTTGATTGTGAGAAGCAATCTCCACTCGATAGCCGGTGGTGGCGCTCAGCCAGCCGAGAAGCCCGGTGAGAAAGCCCGGAGCGATATGCTGGGCGATCACCATGGGTACGGGAAAGTCCGGAGGAAGCTCTTTGAGCAGGCGCTGTATCACTGCCGGACCGCCGGTGGAGGCTCCTATAGTCACCAGCATCTTCTCCGGGCGGGAATCGATGTGTGTTACCGGCTGGGCGGTGCTGCGGCTGCCCATGTTGCGACGGCGCACCAGCTTCACCTCGGACATGGCCTTGACTGTGGATATGAGCTGCCGGGAAAGGCGCCGGAAGTTCTCACTGGCATCTTCATTTTCGGGGTCTTGCGAGCCGGGTGCCTCCACCACGGCCAGGGCTCCGGCTTCGATGATCTCGAATGCCCGCAAAAGGGTGTCCGAGTTTTTGACTTCGCTCACCACCACGATGGGGACCGGGTCCTTCTCCATCACCTGCCGGGTGAAGCTCAGACCGTCGAGGTCCGGAAGCTCGAGAGCGACGGTGATCAAGTCCGGCTTTTCTTTCTCTATCTGGGAGAGCGCCTCTTCCGCCGTGGTCGCCTGGCTGATCTCCATGCCCGGCTCCCCGGCAAGAATCGTCGCTATCCGCTGCCTGAGTTCGGCGGACGGTTCGACGATCAAGACTCGGATAGGATGCTCCATTTCTTTAAATCAGCCTTTTCACCATTTCTACGAGATTCGACTTCTCGAAATTGCTTTTTACGAAATAGGCGCTGGCTCCCACTTCCACGCCTTTGCGCCGATCCTCGAGCGAAGCCAGGGAGGTCACCACAATCACCGGCAGATCGGCAAGAGCGGCTTCCGAGCGGATTTTCTCCGTGAGCTCGAAGCCGTTCATGCGAGGCATCTCGACATCGGTGACCACCAGGTCGAAGCTCTCCGACTTGACCTTTTCCCAGCCGTCCTGACCGTCGCTGGCTACCGAGACGAGATAGCCTGCCGTCTCGAGGATATTCTTGAGCAGTACACGGGAGGTGATGGAGTCTTCCACCACCAGAATCTTCTGCTTGACCGGCGGTTTGCTCTGGACCGGGGTCGGCGGAGCCGCCGGGAATTCGCCGGTGGTCAGGGTGCTTACCAGAATCGAGGAGGTGAGCACGTCGTTCATATTGATGACAACGGCGAGATCCCCGTTTTTCAGCTGGGTGGCTCCGGCTATGCTCCTCACTCTTGTGAGAGGCTGCGGGAGGTTTTTCACCGCCACTTCCTGCTCGCCGGTGACATCCTCAACGAGCAGGGCGATGGGTTGCTCGGCGCTGCCGACTATGAGAGCCGTGGAGTCTTCGATGGCTGTCTGGGAATGGACCTGCAAGATATCGGCCAGCCGCACGACAGGAAGCAGTCGCTCGTTGAAGCTCATGGTCCAGCGTCCCTGGATCATCCGCACGTCCTGGTCTCGGGCACGGACGGCGGAGCGCATGCTCACCGTGGGGATCACCACGTTCTGGCTGCCGACCCGGGCTGTGACACCGACCATGGTGGCGCGTCTTACCGGCACGGTTATATGGATCACGGTTTCTCTGCCCTTCAGGGAAGAGAGCTCGATGGCGCCGTTGAGCTTTTCCGAGATCTCTTTGGCGATGGTCAGACCGAGTCCTCTGCCGGAGATATGGCTGACGGCATCTCTTGTCGAGAAGGACGAGCGGAAGAGCAATTGCATGATCTGCTGGTCCGAGAGCTCTTCGATCTTGTCGGCCCCGGCTATGCCTTTCTCGATGGCGGCGGCTCTTACTGCGGCGACATCGATGCCTTTGCCGTCGTCCTTGAGCGAGATCCTGACTTTGCCCCCACCGATAGGCTCCAGGGAGATCTCGATCGAGGCCTCGGGGTTCTTCCCGAGGGCTTCACGGTCCTCCGGTGATTCGATGCCGTGATCGATGCTGTTGCGGATGAGATGCACCAGGGGGTCTTTGAGCTCGTCGAGGATATTGCGATCGATCTCGACATCGCCCCCCTTGATCTTGAGATTGACGCGCTTACCCTGCTGGCGGGATATGTCCCAGGCAATGCGCTTGAGCAGATCTTTCAGCACCGAGAATGGTACCATGGTCAATTCCCGCCCCCGGCTGAGAAGCGTATCCACCAGGGTGTTTACGCTGCGGCGGTCGGCATTGACGGATTTTTCGATGGCGTTGATGCTCTCCATCAGGCTGCCGACGAAACTGTCGTGCAGATCGAGAAATTCCCGGAGGGCATTGGTCTGCGGCGAGTAGTCCTGGGTCTTCTGATAGGCCAGGGAAGTCCGCCTCATCACTTCGTTCTCGAGCTCCGGGCGCAGTCTCTGCCAGCGCCGGCTCCACTGGTTGAGCAGGGAGGAGAGCTCCTGGCATTCCACCAGGCGCTGGGCGAAGGCGAGCTTGGCGTTGACCAGCTCTTCCGAGAGCTTCACCACCTCATCGAGTTTGTCCACCGGTATGCGCACCGAGGTGCCGGCGTCGACGCGGCTGCCCGGGGCGATAGTGCTGTTGACGTCTGGTCCGGCGTCCGGGGTCGCCTGAGGTTTTTCGGGCATGGCGATCACCCCGGATGGCTCCAGGGCCGCCAGGGCGCTCAGGGTGCTTTTCAGATCCGCCTCCAGCTCTTCGTCCGGCACGGTGCCCATGTCATGGACGGCTTTCTGAAAACTTCCCACAGCGTCGTTGAGGGTGGAAGAGACCCTGGCCGGGATGGTGGTGCCGCTGTCTCGATAGCCGACGAGCAGGGACTCGATGGTCTGGCAGCAGTGCTCGAGGGTTTCGACATTGACCGCCCGGGCCGAGCCTTTCAGCGAATGGAAAGTGCGGAGCAAGCTTTCGATGGTGGTCTTGCTGAGGTCCGGGGATTTCTCCAGGGCGATGAGAGACGTCGATATGGACTGGAGCTGCTCGGCAGCTTCCTCCTTGAAGGCTTCTCTCAATTTGCTAAGAAATTCCGGGTCCATGGGCTCTCCAGTCTTATTGATTTACTTCCAGGGCTTCGACGCTGAGGAGGTTACGGCAGTCGATGATGATGGTACCGTTGATAGTGATACCCTTGACGTATTGTCTCGGGATATTGGCCATGATCGAGCCGCCGTCCTGGATGTCGTCGTCGGCAATAAACTCCAGCCCGAGCACCTCGTCGGTGAGCAGGGCTACTTGAAAGTCGCCTTTCTTGGCGATGATGCAGCGGTCGCTGGTGAGAACGGTCTTCTCGTAGAGGTTGAAGAGATGCCGCAGATCGATGACGGTGGTGAGCAGCCCCCGGAGGCTGATGATGCCCAGGACGTAAGGCGGCGTGCCCGGGACAGGAAGCACCGACTTGAGCTGGAAGACCTCGTCGGTGTACTTGATGTCGCAGGCGAAATGCTGTTTGGCGATCTCGAAGAGGACATACTGCCTGCCCGGCGGGATCTCGGGCTTGTCGATGGGGCGGGCAAGCTGCACTGCCCGGCGTTTCAGGATGCTCCTCCTGAGATGGCTTCCCAGCACGTCGCTCATATTCTTCTCCGCCATATCAATCGCCTCCGAAAGAGCTGACTATGCTCATGAGCTGTCCTGCGGTCATACCATCCGAGTCGGGCAGAGTCTCGCTCTGATCCACGTCCTTGAGGAGTTTCACGACATTGTCGAAACAGCGCCTGGAATCGTCCACGCTGCCGTGCTGCCTGTAGATATTGCCCAGGAAGAAATGAGCCAGGACATAGTCCTGATCGAGGAAGATCGCCTGTCTCAGCGAGGTCATGGCGTTTTTCTCGAGACCCTTCTCTTGTTGAATGGTGGCTTTCAGGTAGTACCATTTGGGGTTCACCGAGTCTGTCTCGATCAGCCGGTCGCACCAGTCTATAGCCGCTTCGAGATTGCCGAGATTGGCATAAGACCTGGCGATCAGCACAAGGGCCGTGGCCGGCTGCTCTTCGGCCGAGGGATGTTTCATGAGCTCGTCGATGACTTCGTGATAGCGTCCCTGGGCGTAGAGATCGTCGATGTCCTCGAGAACCTCCGCCGAGATCGGCACGATGTCTTCGCGAGTCTCTTCCTGAGAGAAGTCGGTTATGTCGACGACGCTCTCATAGGACTTGAATTCGGCCCCGGTGCTGGAGCCGGAGCCGAAATACGAATAATTGGTCTTGATGATCCTCACCTGGTGGATCTCGTGAGGTGTGGTGATCGTCTCTTTGCGCAGGACAATGGCGCCCTGGAGATTGATGATGCTGAAATCATCCGGGGCCGGGTGCGGTATCTCGCTTGGTGCCAGGAAGAGATAGCCCCCTTCTCTCAGGCAGCGGTGAAAGCGGGCGAGCACCTCGGTGGCGCGCTCCGGGCTGAAATAGATGAGAACATTGCGGCAGAAGATGACATCGAGATTCTCGGTTCCGGTAAGGGGTGAGGGATAGTCTTCGCTTGCCAGATTGAGCTGTTTGAAGTTGACCATGGTCTTGATCTCGTCGTTGACCATGAACTTCTCGTCGGCGGTCATGCGGAAGAATTTGTCTTTGACGAATCCGGGCACGTCCCGGAAAGACCAGCGCCGGTATGCGCCTTTCCTGGCCACATCGATACAGGCGGGATTGATGTCGGTGCCCAGGATCTCGACTCGCCCTCTTGCCCGGTTGCCGAATGCCGAGTGGGCGGTCATGGCTATGGAGTAGGGCTCTTCACCGGTGGCGCAACCAGCGCTCCAGATCCGCAGGCGGTCGCGGTCGCCATCCTCGAGGGAGGGGAGAAGGGAGGGGAGGACGGAAGAGATGAGCACCTGGTAAGAGAGCGGGTCCCGGAAGAAATAGGTCTCGCCTACGGTGATGAACCTGGCGATAAAGCTCATGTCCCTCGGATCGGGACGGCCTCTCACCAGGGTGGTGACATATTCGTTCGGGTCTTCGAAGCCGCACTGGGAGGCGGCCAGGCGCAGGCTTTTCTCGAAATCGCCGAGACGCGATTCGGAGATGCGCAAGCCCATATGGAACTCGATCCACTCGAGAACGGTCTGCAGCAAGTTTCGCGAGAGATCGACACTCATGGCTCAGGTCAGTCCTGCTGTTGTTGTCTCCCCCCGAGCCTTTCGGTGAGCGATCGTAGCTCCGAGCCCAGGGCATTGAGTTTGAGGACGGCTTCTTCGAGCTCTTTGGCGCCCTTTTGATTGTTGTTGCTGGCTTCCTCGACGCTCTTCATCGCTTCCAGGACCTGTTGCACGCCCTGGAGCTGTTGCTGGCTCGAGGCCTCGATCTGGATGGCTGCCTGGGCGGAGCGATTGATGCTCTCCGCCAGGGTGACCATGGCACTGCCGGCCTGGGAGGCGAAGCCTTCTCCGTCGCCGATCACTTTGCTGCCGTGCTCGGTTTTCATGGTGGCGGAAGCGGTGGCTTCTACGATCTCGTTGAGGATGCTTCGGACGCTGGATGTGGCTTTCTTCGATTGATCGGCGAGGCTCTTGATCGCCTGGGCGACTACGGCGAAGCCTTTGCCCTGCTCCCCTGCCCGGGCAGCTTCGATGGCGGCGTTCACGGCCAGGAGGTTGGATTGCTGGGCGATATCATCCACGGTGGCGATGATCTCGCCTACCTGTTTGGTCTGGTTGCGCAGGGTGAGGATGGTGCGGGTCAGGGATTCCATATGCTCTTTGATGGCCTGCATGCCGGAGAGCACGTCATTGGCCGCTTTCTGTCCGAGCTCGGAGGTGCGCAGGACGCTGCGGGCATCGGTGGAGACGTTCTGAGCTTTGCGGCTGGACACTTCCACTGTCTGTCTGACCTCTTCCACGATGGTGGTGGTCTCGGTCACCGCCGCGGCAGTCTGGGTGGAGTTGATGGAAAGATTGGTGGAGGCTTCGAGGATGATATGGGCGAGCCGGGAGAGCTCGTGAACCACCTTGTCGATTTCTTTGTACTCTTCGATCTTGGCGGCGGCGGGCTGGTGCCCGTTCGTTTTGAAACTCTCGGTGCCGGTGGCAATGAATTCGTCCCGCCATTCGTTGAGCTCTTTGGTGGTGGCACCGAATTCTCTGGCCAGCTTGCTCGCCGTTTCGCCCTGCAAGAGCCTCAAAACAGCGTCCCGTTTGTGCGCTGGTGAGAGGCTCTGAGATTTCCTGACCATCGGATCTCCTCCTTATATATGATACCCGGTTATATAATCCCGCAATTCCAAAAGGTCTACAGTACGGTCCGTGACTTTCACAAGTCGGAAAGCCAGAGGCGATAGAGACTGCGCGAAGAGCTGCTCTTCATGGTAGAGCTGGACCGTCTCGACATGGTCCACAAGTATTCCCAGCTTTGAGTCCCCGTCTCTGACAACGATGATCCGATCGGCAGGATCTACGGCCATGCTCACTTTTTCGCCGGGGCTATGGCGGGCGGCGGCAGCTCGCAAACTGCAGACGGCAACTATGTCCCCGCGAATATTGATCAGACCGGCAATCTCCGCCGGCTGGTCGAGAATCTCTTCGGGCTGGACTGCTTCCAGCACCTCCAGGACGCTATCCACTTCGATGGCGAAGGGTTTGCCGTCCACTTTCATCATCAGGAGCTGCACGCCTTCATTCTCGTTCATGACGCCGGCTCCTGTTGATTGACTCGAAAGCCGCCAGGGTCTCGCCGCTGAAGAGGCTGTCGCTGTCGAACAAGATCATGATGCCGTCGGTCTCGGCTACGGCAGCATGGGGCGCCTCCCCGGGAAGGATGCGGCGCAGGGGAAAGATTTTTCTCCGGGGATAGGTCCTGGTGCCCATCACCTGGTCGGTCATGATGCTGACAGTGGTGCCGCCGGCTCGCATGACGATCAACTGGTCCGTGAGAGAGACCTGCTTGCCGGGCAGGTTCCAGCGCGGTCTCAGGTCCACCAGGGGGACGTCCTGACCACGCACATTGATGATCCCCAGAAGTCCAGGCAGAAGATCAGACTGGGGACCAGGCGGGGGCTCATAGCTCACCGAATCGAAGACCTGGATCACAGTATCCAGGGGCAGACAGGCCTGATGGGGGCCGACCTTGAAGACCAGCACCTGCACCTGATTGTCGCTATTGATTGGGTTCGGCAATTCTTCCCCTGTTACCTGCTATCTATTTCTCTACGCTCTTTCTTTTTACCGCTTTTTTCTTGAAGCCCAGAAGGCTGGCTGATAAATCACCGCCAACCACGCACATCTCGTGCATGGCTTCGTCCAGGTGGGCATCTTTGACCACCAGGTCCCTGTCGTCATCGCTGGCGAAAAGGGCTGCTTTGCGCAGGAGCTCCCTGATGAAAGCGGCGCTCGCCCCTTCGGTCCGTTTGACGAAGGTCTTCCAGTTCTTGACGTCGACCTGGAGTCCCTGGCGGTAGAGATCGAAAAGGCGCTCCCGGCACTCGGCATCGGGCAGAGGGATGTTATAGGCCTGGTCGATGCGTCCGGGACGGGCTGCCAGAGCCGGCTCCAGTATGTCGGGGCGGTTGGTGGTCAGCAAGAACATCACGTCGCAGTCATCTGCCAGACCGTCCATCTCGTTGAGAAGCTCGAAAAGGAGGACATTGGAGCAACCTTTCTCGCTGGCCATGCCGCGCTCTTCGGCGATGAGATCGACATCCTCCAGGATGACGATGGCAGGCTCGAGAATCCTGGCCATGCGGCAGGACTGCTCGAGAAGCCCGAGACCCCGGCCGGTCATCAGGATCACCGTGCGGTTGCGGATCTCGCTGGCGATATACATGGCAGTGAGGGTTTTTCCGGTCCCGGGCGGGCCGTGCAAGAGAAGCCCGGTTTTCAGGTGGCGGCCGGCAGCCAGGAGCTGATCCGAGCGCTGGCCGAACTTGATGGTCTGGCGCTCGATCTTCTCGAGCAGGCCCGAAGGCAGGATGATCGATTCGCGGCTCACTTTCGGGAGCTTGTGAAAATTGATCGAAGCGCCCCGCATATGCTCCTGGGAAACCGAGATCACATGACCCCGGTAGATATTGCGCTGGCGCAAAAGAGTGCGGATGCGGCTGAAGAAGCGCTCGGCGGTGGTTTTTTGAGAAGCCATGGCTTCCAGGACCGGACGCTTACTGAGCCCGTCATTGCTGAGCTGGATCAGGACCGCCAGGCGCTCGCCATGGTCGTGAATGAGAAAGAGCCCGTTGGTGACGCAGGCTCTGATACTGTCGTCCTCCACCTGGATATTGCTGTACTCCACCGGACCTTCTCGTCCGGATGCGCCTCCCCCGTACAGACCCGCCGACGCCGCCGGAGTGGCGATGTTAGCCAGGGAGCAGGTGAGATACTCGCTGCCTGTGGTCACCCCGATCAGCTCATGGGTAGTGCCCGGCTCTTCGAGAAAACGATCGAGAGCGAGCTGGAGATTGGGATGGTCATATTTCTCGAATTTCTCGGTGATTGCCTGATAGCGCGAGGGCTCCTCACTGAAATGAGCAGTGAGCCTGTCATAGAGAGTATTCTCTTTGTCCACGCTGGCGCTCATCTGGTCCATGAAGCCTTTGAAAGACTTGCCGAAATCGTCCGGATTCATAGTCATGAGAAAAGGACCTCTCGAGCTCTATAAAGCTAAGAAGTTATTCCCGGTTCAGATCGAATATATATAAATCAAATGATCTACCCGGGCGATGATACTCGACGGTGCTCCCGGGCTTGCCGTAGCGCCGGGAAAGCTCGTCGAGCAGTGCTTTCGAGACGGACCGGGCAGGCATCTTGCTGCTTTCGAGCAGACCTCGATCCTGAATCACAGCCAGTTTCGGAAAACGGCTCTTATCCAGGGCCCCGACACGGTCCAGGGTATCCCGTATAAGACCATCCTTGCTCCAGAGCTCGGCATAGCCACGATGAGAGGCGGGCTTGCGCTCCCCGGCCCGGGGAAAAGTGAGGTAGCCTTTCTGAGGAATCTGCGCCTGCTGCTCCTCTTGCAAGTAATACAGGAGGGTATATGAATCGAAATCCGGGACCACGAGAAATGCACAGTCTCTGTATTTCCCGTCTTTCATATCCCGGGCCACGGCCCTGAGACCGTTTCGATCCGTCGAGGCAATGGCCTTTATCTCGACTGCGCTGGCAATGGCGAGGACGGCAAGAAGTCCTGATAGGACAAGCCTGTTTTTCAGCTTCGACTGCACAAGACCGGCCAGCAGGATCCAGATAGGCACCGCAAATGGTGTCATATAACGGCAGTAGCCGAGAATGAACGGTGTCAGAAAGCCCAGGGTGAAAACCGGGACAAGACCCGTGAGATAGAGCATCGTCATGGCCGTTCCCGGGGGCTCGATCTTGCCGGGGCTTTTACCTTGTACCAGCTTGACTGTAAACAATATCAGGGCCGCCGGGACGGCGAGGATCACCAGCACGAAGCCTGCGATCCAGGGAAGAGGCAGGGTGGCTGCCAGGTTGGAGGCGAAAACCTCCGGGGCCTGTATCAGGGGGGTGCGGTCCACCCAGTAGGTACCGTGCCTGAGATGGGTGAGGAGTTGGGGCACCCAGGGAGCAAAAGCCAGGAGAGCCAGACCGAAAGCCAGGTAGACCTTGAGGGACGGGGTTCTGGATAGGAGAGTGGAGAGACAGAGGAGGGCGATGAGATAAAGCCCGGCATAATGCGTATAGACGGTGAGAGTGGAGAATAGGAAGAGCAGGGCGAGGTTCTTTTTCGAGGCGTTCTCGATACTGTCGAGAAAGAAGATCATTGTGGCGGTAGAGAGCACTGCTAGAAGAGAATAAGCTCGTACTTCATGCGAGAAGAAAATCGCCAGGGGAGAGACCGCCGCGAAGAAGCAGGCGATAAGGGCCTGACGCCGTCCCGCCTCGCTGTCTGCCGCCGGGCAGCGTCCTGCCAGCATGTATGTCAGAGGAATGAGCAGGCAGCCGGTGATAATCGATGAGAGAGCGAGGCTCACGGCTCCCCTGCCGAATAGCGCCTCCCAGACGCTCATGAGCATGAAATAGAGAGGCGGTCCGAACTCGAAGGCGGTGGTATTCTCGATCAGCTCGGCTATCCCGTGGCTGCCCGCCACATAGATTGTGATGGCGTCATCGAGATCGATGCCGGCGCCCAGGGTGATCAGTCGCAGCAAGAGTCCCAGAGCCGTTATCGCCGAAACTGACAGGACCAACTTACTAACGGTCTTAGTCACGATCAGTCGGAGCTTTCTCGATTCTCCGGAGAGTCTCCGGCATCTTCTTCGGTGAGGCTCTCGACATCGCCGGGAGTTTCTTCGTCTTCATCCAGAGGCACCTCGCCCGGCACCGTATCCGGTGTGGCCGTCACTTTCCCTCTCTGGCGGTGACGGTTGAGCACCTCGGCGAAAAAGAAGGCCATGACCAGCACAGCCCCGGACATCTTCAAGAAATACTCCTGCTGACCGACGAAAGAAGCGGCTATCAGACCGAGTATTCCGGATGCCAGGTAGATCAGATAAGCGACGTTCTTCTGGGAAAGACCAGTCTTGAGAAGCCGGTGATGGATATGACCGTCATCCGGCGAGAAGATCGAGCGTCCGGTGGCGAGCCTGCGGAGTACCGCCCAGGAAGTATCTAATAAGGGGAAAAAGAGAATCAGACCGACAAGCAATACCGTGGGCACGATGACGGTGGCGGCAGCCACCCCCTTGATCACCCCGGTGATCGATATCGCCCCTAAAGTAAAGCCCACAAGATATGCCCCGGAGTCTCCCATGAAAATTCGGGCAGGGTTGAAATTCCAGCGGAGAAATCCGAAGAGGGCTCCGGCCAGGACTGCTGCCATGAGGGCTGCGTAGGGTCTGGTGATACTGTCTCCCAGGGCGACGCTCCAGATGGTCAGGGCCGATATGGCGGAGACCCCGGCCGCAAGACCGTCCATACCGTCGATGAGGTTGACGGCATTGGCTACCCCCACCAGCCAGAGCACGGTGATAGGCAGGCTCAGATAACCGAGCTCGATGGGCACCCCGCCGGTGATCGTCATGAATCCCAGGTCGAGGTCCATATTGAGCGGCACCGGTATGGATTTGATCCTTATGCCGACGCTGTATGCGGCACAGGCAGCGAGGATCTGAACCAGGAACTTATTGCGGGCTTTCAAAGATTCGAGGTCGTCCAGGAGGCCGAGCACGAAAACCAGGGTGCCACCGATGGCAATACCGCCTACTCCCTCCACTCCCCGGGCGTCCTTGGGCAGACGCCCGGCGATCGCCACCAGGGCGGTGATGGTGGTGAGCATACTGATATAGATGGCGACGCCGCCCAGACGGGGAACCGCCACTTTGTGGATGCGCCGTTCTTCCCCGGGCTTGTCCACCAGACCGAGCTTCATCGCCCGGGAGCGGATCTCCGGGGTCAGCCACCAGGAGATGGACATGGCCATGAGAAATCCCGGAATGTGCATCTTGTCCAGATGACCGTGAGGGACGAACCACATAGCCCAGACGAAGCCGGTAAGAAAGAGGAGGACCTGGCAGACGACGATGGCTGCCGAGATGGCCTTGCTGCCGGTCAGCGCCGGCAGGCTCGCTTCAGGTACGCCTGTTTCCTTGTGGTTCTCCACCATGATGGCAGTGTCTTCGTCGGCCATGGATGCTTTTCCTCAGCTCAGCTGACCCCGGCAAGACGCTCGAGACGCTCGCTATACTGCGGATAGAGCGGGAATCTCTGGCAGAGTTGTTTGACTTCTTCCTGGACCCGGGCTTTCACCTTCTCGTCTTCCGGAGACTTGAGGGTGTCGGCTATCAGGGCGCCGATCTTCTCCATCTCGGCGATGCCCATGCCCCGGGTGGTGGCTGCCGGGGTGCCGATTCTGATACCGCTGGTGATGAAAGGTTTTTCCGGGTCGTTGGGAACGGCGTTCTTGTTGACGGTGATGCCCACTTCTTCCAGGAGCTTGGAAGCGCTCTTGCCGGTCATCGAGATCGGTCTGAGATCGACAGTCATCAGGTGATTGTCGGTGCCTCCGGAAACGATCTCGAGACCCTGGTCGACCATGGTGCGGGCCAGCACTTTGGCATTAGCGACGATACGCTCCTGGTATTGCTGGAACTCGGGCTTGAGAGCCTCTCCGAAAGCGACAGCCTTGGCGGCGATGACATGCATGAGGGGACCGCCCTGAATACCGGGGAAAACAGCCTTGTCGATTTCTTTGGCGAATTCTTCCTGGCACATGATCACTCCGCCCCGGGGACCGCGCAGAGTCTTGTGGGTGGTGGAAGTGACGAAATGGGCGTGGGGGAAGGGATTGGGATGAAGCCCGGCGACGATGAGCCCGGCTATGTGAGCCACGTCGGCCATGAGATAAGCCTTGACGCTGTCGGCGATCTTGCGGAAGCGCTCGAAATCGATGGTCCGGGAATAGTTGCTGGCGCCGCAGACGATCAGGCGGGGCTTGAGCTTTTTCACTGTCTCTTCGACCTTGTCATAGTCGATGCGACCGGTCTCGGGATCGATACCGTAGAAATTTGCCTGGAACCATTTGCCGGACATATTGACCGGGGAGCCATGGGTGAGGTGTCCGCCCTGATCCAGAGCCATTCCCAGCACCACGTCACCGGGCTCGAGCATGGCGAACATCACCGCCATATTGGCCTGGGCGCCGCTGTGGGGCTGGACATTGGCGTGAGGAGCGTCGAAGAGCTGTTTGAGACGCGCCATGGCCAGGCGCTCGGCTTCATCGACGAACTGGCAACCGCCGTAATAACGCTTGCCCGGAAGACCTTCGGCATACTTGTTGGTGAGCACCGAGCCCTGGGCCTCGAGGACCGCTTCGCTGACGAAATTCTCGCTGGCTATGAGCTCGATGGAGTTCTGCTGCCTGCTGAGCTCATCCCCGATGATCCCGTAAAGCTCCGGATCCGACTCTTTCAAACTGACCATGCTCGTCTCCCCGCCTCCCCGCACAGATAATCTCCCGTTATTTTAACGGTTTTGGCCCTTTTCTTCCGTTTTGGATCACTAATGTTGACTCAGGAAAGCCCTTTGCAACGTCGATCCGCTCTGCCTCTAGAGCTGTTTGAGCAGATCCAGGGCTTTCAACCGCTGGCCGGCGCGCTCTTCGATATATCGACTGATTATGCGCTGGGCAGCAGCCAGGGGGGCTGCCGCCGCCTCCGGGGCTTTCCCCGATGATCCCGAGGTCGCCGCTTCCGCGAGCACCAGGGTCTTCCAGACCATGGGAGTGATAAAGACTCCTTTCTCGGGGCTTTCATCGAAGCTGTCTTCGGATACTCTGGATGGGCCGCGCCTGGCCGAGCGGCCGGCACAATCTTTGCAGCATACTCCCCCGAGCTCGGTGAGGAAAGTATTGATACTGTATTCGGTGAGGGGCGCGCGGCAATGGACGCAGACCTTGAGCTCGGGCTGGAAGCCGAGCATGGCCAGGAGCTGCATCTCGAACTCCAGACAGGCCCGGGCAGGGGCTGTCTCCCCCCTGGCCAGACGTCCTAAAGAAGCGGTCAGAAAGTCGAAATAGAGTTCTTCCTCTCCCTGCAGACCCTGACCGAATATTCTGGTGAGCTCGGCATAGTAGAGCCCGAATGTGAGTCTCTCCAGATCGGTGCGCAGGGCCTGATAAGTGTCGATGCTCTCGGCCTGGGTGATGATATCCAGGGACTTGCCGGTGGCAAGCAGGAGCTTGTTGACGCAGAGAGCCTCGGATTTGCCTGCCATGCGCGTGCCCGGTTTGCGGGCTCCTTTGGCCACGGCCCGGCCGAGACCCCGCTCCTTGCTGAAGAGGATCACTACCTTGTCGGATTCTCCCAGGGGGAAGCCGCCGACGTTGATGGCGGTGAGCTGATAGGTGGGCACTCTATTTAGACAGGATCAGGCCTTGCCGGCGCGCTCCTTGACGTGGGCAGGCCAGTCGGTGTGCACGAATCCCAGGTCGGGCTTGTCCACACGCTCGTAGGTGTGGGCGCCGAAAAAGTCTCTCTGAGCCTGGGTGAGATTCTGGGGCAGAGACTCGCTGCGGTAGCTGTCGAAATAGGCCAGGCTGGCAGAGAGAGCCGGTATCGGAATACCCTGCTCCTGGGCGAAGCCCACGACTTTACGCCAGTTGCTTTGAGCCTCCACGAGGAATGCACCGAATTCGGTGTCCATCAGGAGATTCTTCAGATCGGGCTGGCGCTCGTAAGCAGCGCGGATCTTCTCGAGGAGCTGGGCTCTGATGATGCAGCCTCCCTTCCAGATCCGGGCTGTCTCTTTCATGTCGATGCCCCATTCGAAATGCTCGGAGCCTGCTTTGATAAGAGCCATACCCTGGGCATAGCTGCAGACCTTGCTGGCATAGAGGGCGTCGGCGAGGGCTTTGAGCAGGGAGCTGCGCTCACCTGTCTTGCCTGTCTCGGGACCTTTGAGAGCGCGGGAAGCGTGAACCCGCTCGTCTTTCATGGAGGAGAGCAGTCTTGCCGTGAGAGCGGCGTCGATGGTGGGGGTGGGCACCGAGAGCTCCAGGGCGACTTCGGCGGTCCAGCGTCCGGTGCCTTTCTGTCCGGCTTTATCGAGAATCAGGTCGACCAGGGGTTTGCCGGTCTCTTCGTCTTCCACTGTGAGAATTTGCGAGGTGATCTCGATCAGGAAAGAGTCGAGGATGCCCCGGTTCCACTGGGTGAACTCGTCGGCAATCTCTTCGGCTTTCATGCCGAGACCGCGGCGCATGATGTCATAGACTTCGGCGATCAATTGCATGTCACCGTATTCGATGCCGTTGTGCACCA
>JAGQHH010000445.1 GCA_020431945.1 Cyanobacteria bacterium HKST-UBA02
TATGACATAGTAAGAAACCCCGAACGAGCGATTGCGGTTTTCCAACCTTTGACCCGAGTCTAGGGCGTCAAATCAACACCCAGATGACTCGCTTTTTTCTTGTTAGAATTACCCGACTGCCACGCCGAGGAGAAGTCATGACCAGAGTTTCAAGCACCGTCGAGACGAAAACCGGGCGCGCCGCTCAGGTCGCCGCCCCGGGAAAATCCCTGGAATTCGTCAAACGAGAATATGGCGAGCCGGGAACCGGTCAGGTCAGGCTCGCGATCCAGGCATGCGGAATCTGTCACAGCGACAGCTTCCCGTTTCATGGAGGCTTTCCCGGTCAGGTCTATCCGGCAGTGCCCGGTCATGAGCTCATCGGCATCGTCGATGCTACCGGTGAAGGAGTCAGCAGGCTCAAACCGGGCGATCGTGTGGGGGTGGGCTGGCACGGCGGTCATTGCCACCAGTGCGATTCCTGCCGGAAAGGCGATTTCATCACCTGTAGCTCCCTGCCTACGCCGGGCATAAGCATCGACGGCGGCTACGCCGAATACGGAATATTCAACGAGTCTGCCTGCGCCATGGTGCCCGCCGGACTCGACTCAGCGGAAGCCGGTCCTCTCATGTGCGCCGGAGTCACCACTTTCAATGCCCTGCGCCATGCCGGCGCCGGGACCGGCGATACGGTCGCCATCCTCGGTCTTGGCGGTCTCGGTCACCTGGGAGTCCAGTTCGCCAGCAAAATGGGCTACAGGACAGTGGGCATCGCCCGGGGCTCGGAGAAAGCCGAGTTCGCCAGAGAGCTCGGCGCTCACGAATATATCGACTCCACGACAAAGGACTCGGTCGAGACCCTGCAGAAAATGGGCGGAGCCCGGGTGATTCTATCTACCATCATCAGCTCCGATGCCATGACACCATGGGTAGATGCGCTATCCATCGACGGCAAGATGCTGATCGTCGGAGCCGACATCAAGCCCATGCAGTTGAGCCCTATCGCTTTAATAGGTCAGCGCCGCTCGATAGCCGGCTGGCCCAGCGGCACCGCCCGCGACTCCGAGGACTGCCTGCGCTTTTGCGAGCTCACCGGCATCCGCCCGATGATCGAGCGTTATCCCTTCGACCGGGCTGCCGAAGCCTTCGAGCGCATGATGAGCGGCAAAGCACGTTTCCGTGTGGTCATCGAGCACAGCTGAAGTCAGCAGAAAGTCCGATTCTATTCGTAGTCGTTCTTCTTGCCACCGCCGAATAGCGCTTTCACGCCGGCCACCGCAGCCAGGACGATGACGATGATGAACTTCTTGCAAATCAGCACGGCGGCGATCAACCACTTGCCCAGGGCGCCGAGCAATCCTGTCTTGGCTGCCACGGCGAGCGCTCCCCCACCGAGAATCAGACCGGTGAGACCCAGACTCGACTCTTTGTCCACGCCTGGTTTGAAATCTTCATAACGATTGCCGGCGACGAAGGTAGTCTTTTTGAGAAGCTCGTTGACCTGACGCTTGTCCTCATTCAGTGTGTCCGGACCGGTGACCAGGTTCATGGAAAGAACGCCTTTGCGTCCGAGAATCCGGGTATTGTAGTTGACCAGGGTAACAGGCGAATTCTCGGAGTCCTCATCTCTTGCCGAGATTCCCCAGATCACGTGGTGGACGGTCCTGTCATAGTGCGGCTCTTCGGCCCAGCCGGCGATATAGACCGGCGGAATGCCCCGGGCCTCGAGCTCTTTGTTCTGCTCCCTGGTGCCTTCTCTATAGCTCTCGAGAAGCTCTTTCGCATCGATCTTCTCGGCGTCGTCGTCTTTCACATAGCCCAGATCCTGGAACTTGCAGACCACGAAAAACTCGACGGACTCGTCTTCTCCTTTAGGCTTGGGAATCAGCATTCCCAGAACACCCTCATGAGGATTGCCCTGCTCCTCGAGAATCTTCTGAGCCACATCCTGCTTGATGAAAGCATAGCCTTCAGGCAGATCGATGGTGGCGACATTCTCCCCCATAGTTACTTTTGCCGGCCCGACAATAGCGTTCTCGTTCTCTTTTTCTTTGGCCAGAGACGAAACAGGCAGCAGCATCAGGAAAGCCAGTGCCAGAGTCAGGGGAAACACGCTCCTCAACTTGATCATATCGAATCTCACATAAGTGTCTGACGAAGGACGCCTTAGAGGTCTATACCCGCCCGGGCCGAAAACGGCTCGACAAAAACGAAATTTCTCTATAGGGATTATCAGCATGGCGAGAACCCCGATTATGCCTGCCATTGACCCTTTCGAGCCCGGGTCGCCCTCCTTTACCGGATTGGCTATGCCCCGGCCGGTGGTAGATTGGAGATATGCGTGTCGATTTTGCCCTGCTATCCTGTCTGCTTTCTCTGAGCCTTTCCTGCTCGGGGCTTCAAACACGTGCTTTCGGAGCCGGCCAGAAAGATTTGAAAGGCTCGATTGAGAAGCAGGAGACCGGAAGCGACAAGAAGAGCAAAACCCTGGAAGGCGGTGTCAAGGACGAAGCCAGTCTCAAACCTCACCTGGACGTCATCCCCGGCAATCAGGGCAAACCCGCCGGCACACCGATGGGCACAGGAATCACCCAGTATGCCGGAGGCAGCTCCTACAAACCCGGACAGCCTCTACCCTACCCGATCTATCGGCCGCCCTCCGGACCGTCGCCGAACATCAGAACCTACGGTGGAACGATTCCACCGGTTTCGACCTATACTCTCACGCCGCGCACCGGCATCATGACTTTCGGTCCGAGCTATCAGACCAGGTTCGAAAGCACCGGCGGTGGAACCATCTCTGTGGGCTCTTTCAGCTCGAGCACGCCGCCGCGCTCTTCTTATAAGGGCATTACCACCTACGGAGACGCCGACGAGATCAAGATCACCACCTCCCGCAGCGGTATCATGACCTGGTCTCCGGGATTCGGTGTCTACTCTTCGGGCTCTCTACCCATGGCTCATGCAAGCACCACTATCAGTGGTATCAGCACCTACCGTCCGGGCTATGAAGTCAAAGAAGTCGCCGGCACCAAGGGAATCAGATCTTATTCGCCGGGCTACGAAGTAGCCATCAAGCCATCACGAAAAGGAATCATCGCTTACTCGCCCGGCTACGAAGTGGCGGTCTCGGCACCGGGTCTGATCAGATCCAGTCTCGGTGGCAACTGGTCGGCAGGCTCCCCGGGAGGAGACGGCGGTCTCAGCGCCACCCCCATAGGAATGCCCGCCAACATGATTTTCGCTCAGCCGGTTCTTCCCGGGGCCCTCGATGCCAGACCTCTGCTTCTCGACGGAGTTGCCGCCGAGCCGGTGGCGGAAAACTGGCAAGAATGGTACACGAAGACCGCTTCGGCTATCTACAGCCGCTGGCAGTATGCCGCGGTGGGACCGGGCATGGCCCGGGTGCGCGTCACCGTCACCGCCAGCAGGGACATAGTCGGTCAGGTGGAAGACTTCACTCCTGCCGAAGGTGTCGAGCGCAATGTCACTGCCGAGACTGAATTTCGCGAAGCTGCACTGCGCTCGGTCAATCTCCTGAGCCGTTTCGAGATTCCCAGCTTTCCCGGGGGATCGACGAAGAGCCAGGTGGTCTTTGCAGTCGACATGAAAAGAACCGTGGATGGTGCAGCAGGATTCGACGTAGCCCGGGCCGCTATTCAGGAATAAGTGCATATCAATAATAGGTGCATATCCTTTCCGGCGGCATTGCTTTCGCGCGAATATGCTAGCACCTGTATATGAACAACACTGCACAAATTTACGATACTCATTCGGCTCGGATTCAGCTCACATCTCTACCGGCGAGCAAACGCCCCGGCTACTTTGCCGTGACCGGCGTCTATCTTTTCGCCTGTGCTTTCGTGATCGTCTGGTACGCCGCAGCCTGGCAAACCTATTCGCAAAGCGCCGCTTTCGCCACGATGATTCTGGTGATCAATTCGGTCTTCGCTGCTTATCTATTCTTCTCTCTCCGGCGACTGAGACACAGAATCGCCACGCAATTCGTCATCGAAATCGCCGGGGACTTTCTCTACTTCTTCGAGCTGGACAAACTTTCCAACGAGAGGAAGTATACGCGCATCAACCTGGATGAGGTAGTGTCCTGCGAGTATTATCCTTATCAGGATTCTGCCTCGCTCATTCTCACTACGGCTCACGAGAAGACGCTGGATCTACCTCTCTGGTTGATGCCCGATTCCGGCAGAATGCTGGTCGATCATCTGAAAGACAGGGGTTTCGAGATTCTCCAGGTAAGCTGAAATAAATCGGGTAGAAAGTATGCATGCGCTTGAATTCACTTTCGTTGACGGGCATACTTCTCTCCGCTTTTCTGAGCATCTTATCGACGGCTCCGGAAGCGCTGGGGCAGGAGAGATCCGGCGTTTTGCAGGGAGGCGTTCAGGATGGAGCCTCGCTCAAACCCCATGTGGAAGTGACCACCGGCAACAAGCCGGCCAACGCGCCGAATGGACCCGGTGTAATCCAGTTCAGCGGCTCCATGTACCCGGCCGGTCATAGACCGGTACCCCAGTATCATCCTCTCTTGAATGCGCATCTCGGGCAGATGCACGGAACGATCCCGTTCATCTACTCGCATCACACGACAAACCCGCCTCACCCGCTGTTCGCGCACGCCCACACCAATCCACCTCCGTCGGTTGTTCCATACAATCCCAATAGCTCGGCGATTTCCCACACCCCGGCAAACGGGCTGATGACCTATAGTCCGGGTCTTGCAGTCAAAGAGATGCCCCAGCCCAGGCGAGTAGCTCCGGACATATATCACCATCCGCCAATCATCAGACATTCACCCTACGGAGTAGTGGCACTCTCGCCGGGATATCAGGTCCATGTCGCAGTGCCGGGAGCCACCAGAGAAGGTCTGGGCGGCTCCTGGTCGGCCCAGGAAGCATCGGCGTCTTCGGCAGCCGGTCTCAACGCCAATCCCCTTCTGTTAAAAGGAATCTCGGCACGACCGGTGGCACTGAGCTGGAAGCAGTGGTTCAGCCTCACGGCAGGAGCCATCTATACTCGCTGGAGACACGCCGAAGTCGGCCCGGGCACCGCTCAGGTCCAGGTGACTGTGACCGTCAATCAAGACATCTCCGGCATAGTCGAGGATTTCACTCCGGCGCAAGGCGTCGAGCGAGATGTCAAAGCCGAAACCGACTTTCGTGAAGCGGCCCTGCGCTCAGTGGATCTGATCAGCCGATATGAGATCCCGAAATTCCCACTGGGCAGCGAAAGGAAGAAAGTGGTTTTCAATGTAGAGCTGAGACGCACAGTGACAGGCGAAGCCGGTTTCGATGTTCAGAGTCTGGCGAACGAGAAGTAAGCAGATCTACTTTTCGATGGAAACCAGCTTTTCCATGACACCGGCATAGAAATCCTCGCCTTTGTCATTGATCACGATGAAAGCCGGAAAATCCTCTACTTGTATCTGGTGCACTGCCTCCATGCCCAGCTCGGGGAAATCGATCACTTCCACTTTCTTGATCGAGTCCTGGGCGAGCCTGGCAGCCGCACCACCAATGGTACCGAGATAGAAGCCGCCCCAGCGCCCGCAAGCTTCGCGGACATTGGCGCCGCGATTGCCCTTGGCCAGGGTGATCAGACTGGCGCCGCGCTGCATGAGCAGATCGGCGTAAGAGTCCATGCGCCCGGCGGTGGTCGGACCGAACGAGCCCGAAGCATAGCCGGCGGGAGTTTTGGCGGGACCGGCATAATAAATCGGATGCTTGAGAGTGTATTCGGGCAAATCTTTGCCGCTTTCGACAATTTCTTTCCATTTCGCATGGGCGATATCCCGGGCGACAAGCAGAGTGCCGGTGAGCATCAGCCTCGTGCCCGGCGGCTTGCCCGAGAGCTCTTTGCGAATCTCTTCCATGGGCCGGTTGAGATCGACTTTTATGGTCTGACCGCTCAGGTCTTTCTCTTCGACTTCGGGAAGGAATCTGGCAGGATCGTGCTCGAGTTGCTCGAGCCAGAGTCCGTCCTTATTGATCTTCGCCATGGCCTGACGATCGGCGCTGCAGGAGACTCCGATCCCGATAGGAAGACTGGCACCATGCCTGGGCAGACGCACGACCCGCACGTCATGGCAGAAATACTTGCCGCCGAACTG
>JAGQHH010000446.1 GCA_020431945.1 Cyanobacteria bacterium HKST-UBA02
GCCAAAATTTTCTGGGTGACCGTCCTGGCCCTGGCAGTACGGCTGGCAACCGTATCGAGAACCGGTCTCACCGACGACGAATCGAACGGCATCGCTATCGCCCTCACCGGTGGGCTTGGCGATCTGGTCTCTCATTTGAAAAATGACGGCAATGCGCCTTTCGCCTATATGCTCCTGCGACTCTACACGATAATTGCCGGGGACAGCGACACCAGTGTGAAATTCGCCGTCATCCTCATGGGCACCCTCACTGTTCCCCTGATTTATTTCCAGTTCAAAAAGGATCTTCCGGAGCGTCTCAACCTGCAGATCTGCCTGCTCACCGCCCTGTCTCCATCCCTGGTGCGCTGGGGCAATCTGGTCAGACCTTACGGCACCCTGGTGGTGACGGCTTTCATCTCTACTTTCGCCTGCATAAAATCCCTCGACAAAAAAGCTTCTTCCTGGTGGATCCCGGTCTACGGTCTGGCCACCGCCGCTCTTGTCTACTCCCACTACTGGGGAGCCTTCGTTCCGGTCGGTCAGGCGGGACTCGCTCTCATCGGTCTTGCCCGACGCTGGTTCGGCTGGGCAGAGCTCAAACGCTGGCTCCTGGGCGTCGCCATCTCCCTTGTCTTTTTCGCTCCCCAGCTCCCGATCCTCTCTTATCAGCTCAAGCATGTGGTGGATCTCTGGGATCAGATCTCGAGCATGATCCGGCTCATCCCTGATTTCCTGCCGATGATCGTTGTCTGCGACGGCAGCGGCTTCGAGTCGGCTATCTGCACATTTCTTCTGATCGCAGCCATGCTGGCACCATCGGCGATTATCAAAGACGACGACGGCAAAGTCCTCTTCGACGGCCGGTACTGGAAGGTCCTCACCCTCTGCGGGCTCCTGGGGTGTTTCCTGGTCTCCTTCTTCCTGCCCACCATGCGCTTTCGCTATACGGTGAGTTTCGTCCCCCTGCTCTTCATAATGTATGTAACAGGGATAGACAGCCTCTTCCAGCAGTCACCGGGGAGAGTGCGATTTTTTCTGACCAGCGGGATCTGGGTGATGATCTTCATTACCCCCCTCTATCTTCTCTCCACCGAGCCCGAGACCAGCTCCAGACTGGTGGTTCAAAAAATCGTCGATCAATGCGTTCCTGACAGGACCCTGGTCTTCGTCTCCTGGCAGGGATTCGCTCCGGCTGTCTGCCGTTATCTTCCGCGGAATATCGAATGCATCGCCTATCCCGACATGAAAAGACCGACCTTTAACGACTGGTCCGATATGAACGCCAAGATGCAGGATCCGGACCGACTGCCATTGCTCTACGATCGTTTTCAGAAAGTCCTGGACAAAGACGGAGAGCTCTGGGTGATCGACGCCACTCCTGACCTGCAGTCCAAGCCCTGGCAGCAGCGCAACATCTCCAAGAAAATGTCCATGCTCAAGGCCAACAAGTACAGGATGCAGCAGGTACGGGGCTGGCTCGAGGCTCATGCCAGCCAGAAAGGCAAGATCTCGGTGGCTCCGGGCAGGGATGTCACCGCTTATATCAGCGTCTGGCAGAGACGCCCCTAAGCAAGGGGATTGTAGTCGTTGAAGATTTTTTCTGCCCGGTCCTCCAGGACCTGAGCCTCATCGACTTCTTTGAGGGCGCGATGGGTGGCTGCCAGAGAACGCAGAGCATTAGCGAGGAGGGGCGGAAAGCCGGCTTTCTCCCGGATCGAGACAGCTTCCTTCAGATAGCCCATGGCCTCGCCGTATCGTCCCGACTCATGCAGCAGACTGCCGAGACTGTGAGCGCTCACCGCCACGTCGAGATGATCCGGTCCCAGCACCCGCCGTCTTATATCCAGGGCCTTGAGATAAAGGAATTCCGCTTCGGCAGGCAGATACTGCGAGCGATAGAGATCCGCCAGGAGCTGGACATTCTCAGCCACCAGGGGATGAGCCGGCCAGAGAGACTCGGTCTCGCTCAACAACGAATACCGGAAGAGCATCTCGGCTTCCTCCTGCTTGCCCTGCTTGAACTTCTCTCGGGACAGTACGAGCAATCCGGCGGCCAGGTCCCCGGTGGTGGAGAACTTGCACTGGTGCGGGGTGCCGGGCATGAGACTGGTGGCACGCTTGAGATGAGCCCGGGAAGCATCGCTCTTTCCCTGGCGGCTGGTGATCAGAGTAAGGGCCATGGAAGCAATTCCCACGACTTCGCTCTCTTCCCCGGCAATCTTCCGGTAAGCGGCCAGGGAAGCTTCGACCTCGATCTCGGCAAGATCGAATTTGCCCCAGGCGAAATAGAGCCCGGCCAGATAATTGCGACGTCTGGCTGTTTGCGGATCATCCGGTCCGTAGAGCATCTGGGAGATCTCCAGGGCGCCCCGGTAAAACGGCTCGGCATCCGAGAAGCGCTCTCGCAAGCGAAGCAGGAATCCGGTGGCATGCATGATCTCCAGAGCTTGCTGGCTGACGGCGCCGCTTTCGGATTGCTCCACTATATTGAGAGCCTGGCGGTAGAGCTCCTCCGCTTCCTGATAACGTCCGGAGGCATGATAGAAATAAGCCAGCTCGGTGAGAGCCGGGAGCAAGTCCGGATCCGGCTTCGATCGCGATCTCGAATTCGAGGCTGCGGCGCTGCGGGCGCCGGCTTTCTCCAGCCTCTCTTTGAGCGCCTCCAGTTCGGGATCTTTGTCGTTCATTACTGGCGCTTTTCCATATAGTCATCCACTGCCGAGCGTATGGCGAAGACGAAGGCCTCGAAGTTTGGCGAGGTTTTATCCCTGAGACGATAAACGCTGGCGTTCCGGGCATACTCGCTGACTCCCGGAAGCAGGGACTCCGCCACCGGCACCGGGATCTCCACCTGGAGTCCGCGTTCGCTGGCTAGATTGACGAAATTCCTCTTGTCGACCCCTTTCAGGCGGGGAGGCTCCAGATCGGTGAGAAAACCCATGGCGGCAAGACGCTCCGAAGCCAGCTCTTTGAGTTCTTTGTTGCGGCCCCCCAGATAGATCTTGTGATGGTCGTCCCGCATACGGTGCAAGGAAACACAGATTCGACTCCGGGAAAGCAGGCCGGCTAGCCTGTCGTCCATGAAATTGGTGGAGGTTACATGTCCGCGGTGCCGGAAAGTGCCGTTCATGAAAACGAAATCGAAGAGATTGTGATCGCTGCCGGCGATGGCCCGGGCAAGCTCCGAAGTGCCGGACTCGATATTGCCCCCGTGAGGAGCGACTACTGTCACGCCGCTGGTGCCGGGACGGCAATAGATGACATAGTCTATCCCCTGCTTGAGATCGGCTTTGAGACTGTATAGATCCGCGTAAAAGTCCCGTCTCCTGTGGTGGTAGACGGTCTCGAATCGCTCTGGTGGTTGGGCGTCGCCGGTCATCGGTCTCACAGTCTTCGAGGCTGCTAATATAGTAGCAATGATCGGCGGTGTTGACATCTGTCGCCGCCCGGTCCGGCAGTGATATCACCGGAGATACCAGGATCTTCATGGTCAAGTTTAGCGATCTGATCGGACGCACCGTAGGCAATCATTACCGCATCGAATCACTCATCGGTACAGGCGGCTATAGCGCCATATTCCAGGCCACCCACCTGCTCCTGGACCGCCAGGTAGCCGTCAAAGTCATGTCCGCGCCGGTTACGGACAGCCGCCGGATCGAGCGCTTCGAGCGGGAAGCCAAGCTCGTGAGCAAACTATCCCATCCGAATATCTGCGGTCTCTTCGAATTCTGGTTCGATGACGATGGTGTGCCTTTTCTGGTCATGGAGAAAGTGAACGGTCTCTCCCTGGGGCAGTATCTCAAGGAGAAAGGCAGATTGAGCCTTCCTCATGCCGCCTCCATCGCCCATGGTATCTGCCAGGGTCTCGGCTTCGCCCATGAAAAGGGAATCGTGCACCGGGACATGAAGCCGGAGAACGTCATGATCGCCAATCCCGACACCGAGGACGAGCTGGTCAAGATCCTCGATTTCGGCACGGCCAAGAGCCTGCACGACCGTTATATGAAAAAGCTCACCGAGACCGGCTATGTTCCCGGCACTCCCGGCTTCATGAGCCCGGAGCAGTGCATGGGCAGAGACGTGGATGCGCGCTCCGATATCTACTCACTCACCTGCATGCTCTACCTGATGGTGACCGGACGCGAGATCTTCAAGCACAAGAGCCCGATAATCATGATGAAGATGCATATTCAAGATGAGCCCGATCTATCGGCGCCGGAGCTCCCCCCGGAGTTGATCCCGTTTCTGCAGCTCGGCTTCCAGAAAGTGCCGGAAGATCGATTCCAGTCCGCCGCGGAATTCGACGAGGGGCTCGCTCAGATAGTAAGATCGGTCCATGCTTCCTGAGCTTCCGCCCACCACCTCGGATATGCAGATAGCGCTGGCCAAAGAGCGCAGCCGTTATGCCATCACTACTTTCACCCAGTCCTGGGTGCTCACCTTCAAAGAATTCTTTCCGCTTTTCGGAGCCTGGTTCGTCTCCACCTTCATGCCGGTGGTCATCCTTGTATTTTCGGTGCTGGCCGGTCTCGGTATCGACAAGCTCATTTTCCACACTTCCTTTGCCGGGTGGTGGACCCTGGCCGGTCTTCTTGTTCCGGGCTTCATGCTGGGCTGGCTCTATGCCGGCTGGATCTATGTCAGTCTCAAAGTAGCCCGGCGCATTCCGGTAAAATTCGGGGATTTTCTCAGACCTGTCTCCCAGTCCCTGAGCGCTTTTTTCGTGCTGGTCATCACAGTCTTACTCACATCCCTGGGCACAGCCTGTTTCGTCCTTCCCGGCGCCCTCCTCTTTTTGCGCCTGCAACTCGCTCCGTTCTATGTAGTCGACCAGAACATGGGTCCCTTTGCCGCCCTCAAGAGAAGCTGGCAGGACACCCGTATGATGTTCGTTCCTCTGGGGCTGCTCGACCTGTTTTTCGTAGGCTTGAACTGCCTTACCTCCACTGTGATCTTCGGGCCCTTTCTCTGCAATATGGGACTCACCGTAGCCAGTGCTCTGGTATACAGCCAGTGGCTCACCGATGAGAATCATCCTGATATGCCGAAGCTCGAAGGCGAAACTTGATAGAATCGACCGGATTAAAGAAAAGGGAGAAAAACCATGAACCAGCTTCCTGCCGTTCCCGCCCTCGGTCTCACCCTGGCGATTCCCCGGGACAGGGTCAAGCAGCTCCTCGAGACCCAGATCAATCGCGGCGGTGAGCTCCTGCAAAAACCGGCTGCCTCTCCGGAAGAGATGGAGCAGCTCAAACGGCGTAAATGGGACTGGACCCTGGAGACCTGCAATGCCCTCAAGCAGGGTTTCACCACCGAAGCGGTGTCCTCCTTTTTCGCCGCCAATGTCTTTTTCGAGCCCA
>JAGQHH010000447.1 GCA_020431945.1 Cyanobacteria bacterium HKST-UBA02
ATCTGAAACTCGCCTGTGGAGCCGGCGATTCTCATCTGGAGCTCGCCGGACTCGCCGGACTCGAATAACACGGTGAGACCGTGATCTTTGAAAACCTTCGAGATACTCTCGAACATGCTGTCTCTGACCGGGGCTTCAGACTGGCCGGCAGCCTTTACCAGGGCTGAAAGCGCCACCGAATCGCCCCTCTTCAGAGCATCCAGGGCGAGTTCCGGAACCACCAGCCGGTGGACATCGGTAGCACCCGGGGAAAAGCCTTCGGTCATATAGCCGATCCGCTTTTCCTGATCGATACGGACAAGACGATCGTGAGCCGTCTCCAGAGGCTGGCTCTCGACATGATCGACCTTCTCCGTATCCGGACCGGCAAGGATCTCGAGATTGCCGAACTCGCCCGGGGGAGAGCCCGCGGCAACTTTCTCGACTTCCCCGGGCGAATCGAGATTGCCCGACTCCGAAAGCTTCATGGAGGGCTGAAGCTCCCCATAGCCCTCCCGGTCAGCATTTTTTGGTTCAACCGCCTCGGCCTTGCCCGGGTCGGGAGCTTTTTCGTCGGCCACGCGACGCCTCCGGAAGTCTCTGGTCCTTGATCACAGGCTCAATACATTGTGCCCGGCCGAATCAGGGCCAAAACCGCAAAGTCTCACTCTGCCTGGCTTCCGCCCCAATATCAAAAGCCCAAAATAATCCCGGAGCTATTTTTCCTGGATATAGTCGAAAATGTTCGGAGCGCCCGCCGAATAGAGGTCTTTGACCTCCCGGTCCCGGATCGCCTTATCCGCGAGCATGGACTGCGCGGTATTCTGGTCGGCAGCTCCGGCGCCGAAGCCCAGGGTGTCAGCGTGCATCTCCCTGGCGAAAATCTTTTGCTGGTATGTATTGTTCAGCCATGCCTGCAAATCGGTCAATTTCATCACCAGCTCCGGGTTGGAGCTGAATACGCCCTCGGCACGCCGGGCTGCAGCAGCAAGCTCAGGCTGATCCTTAGCCGCTTCGGACAGGGGGATGCCTTGCGAGGCTATCTTCTGCTCGATCGCCTTCTGCTCGTCCTCGGGCGTTTTGTCCCACTGCTCCGCCAGTGCCTTATTGGCACCCAGATAGTCGCGCTTGAAGTCGGCAAGACCGGGACCCAGACGCTCCAGAGCAGCCCTGGTAGAGGCTTCCTGATCATCGAAGGCGCGGTCCGAATCACCGACCAGTTGCCGGAAGGTCGGCTCCGCCGCCAGATAAGCCTTCGGGTCGTCACCGTCGACGAGTTGCTTATATTCATCGAAATGAGCTCCCACTACCGGGTAGAAACTCTTCATCGCCTCGATATCCGGGGACTGGCCGGATCCTGGACTATGCTCTGGACGATGCTCCGGACGCTCATCACGAGCATCCGGCACAGCCTGGGCGTCGGCCCTGGCTGTGCGAACATATTCGTCGCTGAATGCAGCGCGCCCGCTGGCGGTATCGCCAGTACCTGACAGTTGTTCCTGGTTTTCGAGTCCCATAATAAGTTACCTGAAAGTCTGAAAAAACGGTTGAGATCGAGTTTAAGCAATATCTGAAGGAAGTCCATGGTAGTCCTCCCATAAGGTCAGAAGTCCTGCTCCTTGTTCATTTGATAGGCTGCCGGAGCATCGGCGCTCACCTTGCATCCGGGGAGCCGTTTCTTGAATTGCGGGATGATTTTGAGCTGCTCCCGGGAGACGAACAACCGCCGAAGGGTTTTAACTCGTAGAAGTTTCTCAATGCCTTCTACCGTCAGGTCAGGATTTCCGGACAGGTCCAGACTTCTGAGCTTGAAACCCAGAAGGGGCTCGATATCTCGATCCTCGAGGGAAAGTGAAGCCAGCCGCAGAGCCTCGAGACGTTTCATGCCTGTGAGCTCCTTCATGTTCGCTCTCTTGAAACCGCTATTGGACAGCATCAATATCTTGAGACCGGGAATGGCAGAGAGCGCGGAGAACCCATCCCCGGTGATATGTCGACACCCTTGCAGATCGAGCACAGTAAGTGCCCGGCAGCCCCCCAGAGAAATGACATCGTCATTGGTAGCACAGGAAGTCTTCAGGCTGAGGGCAGTGAGAGCCGGCAAATCGCCGAGATAGCGGCAACCACCCTCCATGCCCTTCACTCCTTTCAAAAAAAGAATCTCCAGGCTTTTTATCTTGCTGATCTCCTCCAGTCCGGCAGGCTTGATATAGGAGCTGGTCAAATCAAGCGTCCTGAGCGGCAGGTCCGAAATATACCGGAATCCTGAGCCGTCGAAGTCACCGTTTCTGAGATTCAGCTGCCTGATATCGGTCCTGCCTCGAAGGTCCTGCAAATCACTATCGACGGTGCCGTTACCGGTCACCTCCCGGCCGCGATCGATGAAGCTGGTCTTGAATTCGTCATCCCCCTCTGGATCAGCCAGGAGTATAAGGGAGTCCTGCTTGATCTCGCGGCTCTTCTTCTTGGACTCTCGCAAGGCGGTTCCCGAGCCGAAGAGTATCCCGGTTACGACAATGACGGCAACAATCACGACAAAGACGAGCGCTGGCAGGACAGCCTTCTTCATAGACACCACCGGTGTCTGCACCGGCCGTGGCGCCAGCAATTCTTCCAACTCGTCGAGCGCCTCCTCGAGCTCAGCTATGGTCTGGAAGCGGTCCGCCGGGTCCTTTTCCAGGCAACGGCCGACGATGCCCTCGAGCAGCTCCGGAAACTCATGACCGGATTCGGCTCGGTCAGATAGAGCAGGTGGCGGCTCGTTTGCATGCATCATGATGGTGGCAACAGCAGTCTCGCCTTTAAAGGGGACCGAACCGGTGAGGACCTGAAAGATCAGGCAACCGAGACTGTAGATGTCGCTTCGGGCATCGGTATCCTCGCCACGACTACCCTCCGGACTTATGTAAAGCGGTGAGCCCACCGCCGCACCGGTCATGGTGAGCCTCTGAGACTCGTCGAAATTCGAACGGGCAATGCCGAAATCGACAAGCTTGACCAGCGTCACTCCATCCTCTGCCTGAAGGACCATGACATTGGAGGGCTTGATGTCCCGGTGCCAGACACCATTGTCGTGAGCATAGGCAAGACCCTGACAGATCTGCCGGAGAAGAGGCAGGGTATCTTCGACAGAAAGAGTATTCTCTCGTGCCAGAATGCGGGCGAGACTCTCGCCCTCCACATACTCGAGAACGAGATAGAGACTGCCGTCCTCCGACTGACCGAAGTCCAGCACCTGAATGATATTGGGATGGCTCAGTCGGGCGACGATCTTCGCCTCGTTCTGGAATCTCCTGATTTCATCAGGGGAATCGCAAGAAAGCAATACCTTGATGGCTACTTCCCGGAGAAGGACGGTATCGTGGCAAAGAAGTACCGCTCCCATGCCACCCTCACCCAGCTTCCTGATCAGGGTGAAACGCTCTGGTATCCGGATATTATCCGAGGCCGTCATTTGCTACCGGTCTTCCCTTTCCGCTCTCGCTCTTTCTCTACGTCGAAAAACAAATCGATGACCTGCTTGTCGTGTATTTCTCCCTTACGGTCACCGGGATCCGCCTCGGTCTTCACGGACAGATCGGAGCGGCGATGGCGCAGGCGAGCAAGCGCCGCTTCGCTCAACTCCTTGCACCTTCTCAGATTGACCCGCCGGAGGGACTTCATAGAGGCAATCACATCGAGGGACTTATCGGTAAGCGGATCTTCGGCAAGCTCCAGAATGGTAAGACGCAAATTCTTGAGAAGCCCTACCTCTTCGTCGCCTATTCCGGTGTCCACCAGCTCGAGCTCCACCAGGTGTTTGAAGCCGGCAAGCGACTTTACGGCAGCCCGGTCCATTCTCGTGTTATTGAGGTTGAGATGGCGGAGCTTCTCGAGGCGGGCAAGATGTTTGATACCGTCGGCAGTGATATTTTTGCACTTGCGTAAATTGATTTGACTCAGTTGCGGATAAATCCCGACTATATGAGCGAGAAATTTATCACTGACGCCGGTCTCCCGCACATCGAGATAGGTCAGGGATGGTGGTCCGGTGAGATACAACATCTGCTCATCACCGATAGTGGGGGATCCGGATATGCTCAGGATCTGGAGCCCGGTGAGCCCGGCGACTTCGGCCAGGGCGCCCGGCTCGATCTCCGGGCGAAACATGCGGAGAGAGGTGATCGGCTCTCTCGAAAGAGCCAGCAATCCTCTTTTTCCGACATCGCCATGCTTGAAGAAAACCCGATCCACCACATGGTGCTGAGCCAGATAGACGAGATCGTCATCGGTGACCATGGCCTTCGCCGTCCAGCCGTCGTCGACACGGCTGAATTTGACATCGACGTCCGCTGGCAGGGTGATGACTTTCTCGTCTCGAGCCAGAGCTTTTCTTATCGTCTCGGCGTCGGATCGCGCCTGGGGCGTGGTGGCTTCCAGATCCTGCCTCAACAGGGGTACGAGAATACCGATTGCAATCAATGCGAACAGTGCGACACCGATACCCAGCCAGAGCAAGCGACTTTTGTTCACGGTTTGCTCCTACTGGCTGAAAGTGTCCATCTCGAAATAGGGAAGCGTAAACCAGAAAGAGCTTCCCTGGCCTTCATCGCTGTCCACGCCTATGGTGCCACCATGAGCAGTGATAATCGCCTTGCACTGTGCGAGATCGAGCCCGGTAAAATCGGTGGCCCGGGATTTGCTCTGAGACTTGCTCGCGCCGGTCAGATCGAAAAGAGTGTCCTGCTCGTCGTAGCTTATGCCGGGGCCGTTATCCGAGATAGTGACCACCACCGAATAAGGAATCTTGCCCAGCATAACATTGATAACATCTGACTCCGGGGCGTACTTCACGGCATTGCTCAGAAGGCTTACCAGGACCTGCTGGACTCTTTCTTCGTCGACACAGAGCAGCACGTCATCGAGTTCTCGCTTGATCACTATGCCCTTGCCCGATGCCTGGTGCTCGACTTTATGTACGGCAACCTCAACGACCTCGCCGAGCTTTTTGTTGCTGAGATCTAGCTTGATTTTGGAGGCGGCCTTTTTCTCCTCCTCGATAGCTTTTATAGAATTCTGGGTCATGACATGCCGTCTGAGCTTGGTGCTCAGTGCCTTGGCCATGGCATGCACGCTCCGGTCTATGGAGGCAAGCTCATCGTCCCCTTCGAGCTCCGGTTGCAAAGCGCTCGATTCGGATATCCTGCTTATGTTTGAGACGATGATTGCGATTCTCCGATCGAATCGCTTCCGGAGAATGAAAACAAAAGCCCCTGCCATCAAGGTGTTTACCAGAAGAGATGCCATGGCGATCCCCTTGATATCAGCGGAAAAAGACTGGCTATTCCGCATCTGTCCCGATTCCGCCGCCACCGACCCGGAGCCTGATGAGACGCCAATCTCCCCTGCTTTCTCCTCGAATTGCTGAGCACGCATGATGATGAATCCGGCGAAAGCTAGCTGCACGGCAAATGCCAGCCCAATCAACGAAAGTCCGAGAGTAGAGAGCTTCATTTCACAATTATACTTATGAGCATGAGAATTATCGTCATTCATGGCAGCTACGGCTCCCCCGAAGGAAACTGGTTTCCCTGGCTCAAAAGAGAGCTGGAGAGCATCGGGCATCAGGTCCTGCTTCCGCGTTTCCCGACTCCCGAGGATCAGAGCCTTCCTATCTGGAAAGCGGTGCTCGCCGGCGAGGTCAAAAAAATCGACTCTTCATGCATCCTGATCGGCCACAGCATCGGAGCAGGTTTCGTCTTGAATATCCTCGAAGATCTCGCCGGCGAACCAGTGAGAGCCTCATGTCTGATTGCCGGATTTCTCGGCGATCTCGGTCTTCCCGACTTCGACGCCATCAACAGCTCTTTTGTCAACCGGGACTTCGACTGGACACGCATCAGAGCGAATGCCGGGGATGTCCTGGTGATGAGCGGCGACAATGACCCTTATGTCCCTCTTGACCGGGGCATGGAACTGGCAGGTAGGCTCTCGGTCCCCCTGGACATCGTCCCGGGCGGCGGGCATCTCAATGCCGAAAGCGGTTTTACCAGCTTTCCGCTGCTTGTCGACAAATTGCGTCCTTTTCTGGGAGGAGATCAATGAAAGTCATCTTCTATCCAGCCATCAGTCTCGATGGCAATATTGCCACCCCTGATGGTGATTCGGACTGGGTAACAGAGGAGGACGAAGAGCTCTTCGCCGAAGAGGTGAGAAAGGCCGGTTGCGTCATTGTCGGGAGCCGGACTTATGAGCAATACCGGGATATCATCTATCCTCTCGAGGGAGCCACCACTTTCGTCTGCACGGGAAGAAAGAATCAGGAGGACGGTCGAGACGGCGTGATATTCACAGGAGGCGACTGCAGAGCAGTGCTCGAAGAAATCGCTTCCCGGGGTTTCCAGTCCGTCGTCCTCTCAGGCGGAGGCGAGACCAGTGGTCGCTTCGCCGAAGCCGGTCTCATCGATGAAATGCTCATCTCGATCTATCCTCGATTCACCGGCGAAGGCATAGGCCTCTTTGGAAGTCGAAAAGTCGATTTGAGACTCCAGCTTCTCGGCACCAGAGAATTGAAAGAGGGAGTGATCCGCCACCATTACCGGGTCTGCTCGTAGAAAACCACCCAGTTGGTCTGCTTGGCGGTCTGGGAGCGGTCATTGCCGATGGTGACGATTTTTCCAGTCTCGGCATCGCGGTACCAGCCTTCGTCCCAGGCGCCCATATCGGTATAGAGCGCGTCTTCCACGCCCAGGCCGGCGAGGTCGGCATTGAAGGTCTTGAAAGTCATGGCGGACTCGCTCTCAACAACTCCTTCCCGGCCGTCGGCGAACTTGACGATAGCTCGCATCTGGAAGCTCTTCCTGTCTTTGAAACGGGCCGGCACACCCTTGTGTACAAGCTGGAACTGCTGGAAAAATGATGCCTTGCGTTTCTGCACCGACTGGATGAATTCCTTTGTGAACCGTTTGCCGTTGTCGCTGGGAAAAATCTCGAATTTGCCACCGGATATCAAAATAGCTCCGCCTATCGGTCTGGAGATTGCCCGGGCATTGCTGACCCCGCCCCGAATACCGTAGATACCGACAA
The DNA here is from genome assembly GCA_020431945.1 of Cyanobacteria bacterium HKST-UBA02. The sequence goes on from JAGQHH010000447.1 coordinate 7,045, forward strand.
CGGTGCCCGATTTGGTAGTAAAGGCCGCCGGAATGCAAAACTTTATCCTCTCGTCCTTTTTATCCGGACGCTTTATCTCCCATCCGAATCGAAGATCGCCCATGTCATAGAAGTGATAGGCCATGCCGCTCTCCCCTTTCAAAGAAATCACCGAAAGACCGGCGGCTAAAACCGGCTCCAGCACGGCAAGCAAGGCGGCGAGAGAAAGAGCGAAACCGAGGGCTACCGAACGGGATGTCATTGTTGAATCATACAACGAGGGATCTCAAAATGCCAAAAAAGACCCGGGAGATGAAGTCCCCCGGGACTTTGCCAGCGGCAATCACTGATCTTGAAGTCGCTCGATAGTGGCTGAGGCTCTATGCGCCACGAAGGGATTATCATCTAGGGCCAGAGACTCGAGAACCAGATCATCTGTAAACGGGTTCTCGGCAAGAGTGAATCTAACCGTAGGACTGTCATCATTGGTCAGGGGCATGACCACCAGCATGGTGGCATTGTGATTACTGGCCACGGACAGCCTGACTTCCTTCTCCGGATGCCTGGCAAGAACTGCCAGAACATCCGATGATGTCGCCTGATTGCCTGCGATTATTGAGAGAATATCGACGTTTCTCATTTCGCAAGCCATGCCACGCAGTACCACCGCCGGTGTTTGCGGATCGCTGGCGATGAATTTGACGGCTGAGTCGTTGCTCAACTCATCGTTTTCTTTCATATACTTCTTGATATATTCGAGAGCGAATTGAAGCTCTTCCTGTTTTTCTCTGGATTCCAATTTATTTTCTCCGTTCATTTGGCTACGAGTCTGGCTAACTAAGTGAGAAGTAGCACGGACAACCTGTATCGAAGCCCATAAATGAAGAGTCCAGATCAGTCAGGAATCGATGAGGTGGCAAACCAGTAATTGAGGACCTCGCCGATGGATCGCTCGTATTCATTTGGATCGATAGGCTTGGTCAAGAAAGAATTGGCGTAGCCGCTGAAAGTTCGTTTTACATCTACAGGATTGGAAGAAGTGGTGAGAATGATCACCGGCACATGCCTCAGGCGGCTGCCTTCCTTTATATCGGCGAGAAGATCGAGACCGCTTCGACCCGGCAGGTTCAAATCGAGGAATACGATGTCCGGTATCTCGGCACTCTCATCCTCGGTCAGTTTGCGAAGATATGCCTGGGCGGCCTTTCCCGACTCCAGGACCTCGATGGTTGATCCGAAGTCGGTCCTGGCGACACATCGCTTGAACATGAACACATCAGCCGGATTGTCCTCGATAAGCAAAATCCTTATTTTCTGGCTGGAGGAGTCACCGCTACTCTCCACCTCCGCCATCAGCTCGGTTATGGTGGTCCCCAGGGCATCAGAGATTTTCTTGAGGCTCTCGATGCTCATGTTCTTGCTGCCCTTCTCGATGTTATTTATATAGGTACGGTGCAAGCCGGAGCGATTTGCCAGCTCGGTCTGAGACATACCGGCCTCTTCGCGCTTTCTTCTAATGAGCAGCGATAAATCGTTCAGAAGCCCGGACTCGTCACTCATTGAATACTCCAGAATCAAAAATTGTAGACTTCACAGTACTTATTATAAGGGAAGCAAGCCCGGATCCTCATCAAACGAGCCGGGTGAAGGCTTTAGAGGTTGACGCCTTCCGACTACAGCAGCGATCACAAAGCATCGGACCAAATCTCTAATAAATACGCAAACCGTCTAGCATACGAGCCTTTCCAGGGATACGCCGTTACAAAAGTGTAGACTATCGCCTACACTTTTGTTGACAATCGACTCACGCCTGTACTATATTGAATACAGACCCCCCGGTGCGAGGCATCCGCTCGGGTCACAGAAACTGGAGGTAGCAATGAATAGTACTGGTAACAATGTTTCCGAAGTCGTATCGATTGAAGACTACAGAAGCCGGAAGCAAGCGACAGGACTGGTGCAGACAGAATCTCTCGAACCACGCAGCATAAGAAGAAGGCTGAATATGAAAGCGATTCAGTCTTTTCTCAGAGCAGCAGCGTCCCTGCCCAGGCTCACCGAAGCTCAAGAAAAGGCCTTGATCGAAGAAGCCCGGGACGGCAATCGTGAGGCCGCCGACACTCTGATCCTCAGTCATATGAAAGTAGTGACCGCCATGGCGAGAAGATATAACGGCAGAGGTCTCCCTCTGCAGGATCTCGTACAGGAAGGGGCAATCGGTCTGATGACTGCTCTGGACAAATTCGATCCCGACAAAGAAATCAGATTCTCCACCTATGCGACCTGGTGGGTACGGGAAGCCATGACCCGGTCGCTCTCCAATAAATCGAGAAATATTCGGATACCGGTCCATCTCAATGAGTTCATGACCAAGCTGCGTAGAGTTCGTTCCGAGATGTCCATCGAGCTGGGGCGCAAGCCCGAGCCGGAAGAGCTCTCCAGGAGCCTGGGCGTCAGCAGAGAAAAAGTCGAATCGGCCCTCATCCATTGCCAACCCTGTGAGTCTCTCGATCAGAAGATCAGTACCAACGACTCGGACGGATGCACTCTTTCCGACACGGTGGTCGACTGTGATGCCAACAATGCAGAGCAGCGACTCGAGCAGGAATTCACGAGAAAGAGAGTGGAACAGCTTCTGAAGCGTCTCAGCGACAAAGAGCAAACTGTCATACGCCTTCGCTTCGGACTGAAAGACAATCACGAAAGAAGCCTGAGAGAAGTGAGCAAAGAAATGAGACTGACCAGGGATCAGGTCGGCAAAATCTCATGCAGAGCCATGCGAAAGCTCAAAGAAGGCGCTCTCGCCGAGCACATGGAAGACTGCCTGGCATAACCGAATAGCCTGCTGATCACTCTCCTGTCTGCCACCGTCCCCGGTACCGGCAGAGGGAGAGTGTTCCGCATCGACGGTCAGTGGTAGCGCTATGTAAGAATCAGCGCGATATTTCAAGGAGGAAACAATGAATTTCTTAGTTAGACTCGTGCTTCTGGCACTGGCGTTCGAATTTGTTCTGCCGATGATTTCAGGCATAAGCGTCCATGGTGGTTTTATGACTTCTCTGGGCCTGGCTCTTATGTTTTCGATACTCGGTCTAGTAGTGAGCTGGATAGCCGCTGCACTGACAGCGGTAGCAGCCATCGGCACCCTCGGGCTAGCCCTCCTGGTTCTTATACCTCTCTGGGTCCTCGGCTTCTGGGTGATTCCAGCCTATGTACTGATGCTCACCGCCAGCGTCATGCCTGCCTATCTAACCGTCAGCGGTTGGGGTGCGGCGGTGCTCGGTGGTCTGATCACCCTGGTTATCGGAATAGCCACCGATCGTCCATACAAAAAAGAAGTGGCTGCCTGATCTTCGATAAATGGTGACCAGTCATGAAACTAAACACATTGCCTGGGGCGATCACGGCTATCTCACAATTGCCTAGTAGCATTCTCCCGGGCTCGAAGCCCGATACAGGAGACAGAAAATGCCGCGCCTTGAAAAAGATCTGGTCATCACAGTTTTAGTAGTCGAGACTGCTCTACTGGCCATGTTCTTCGGTCTGAAGATCGACCACGACACAATCGAGCGAGAACTGAAGGTGGCAAACCAGTACGAATCTGCCGAACCCGACTCCGTCGACTACGGAATCCTCAGACATTCCAGCCGCGCGCAGCCGGTCCGGAGCGAGGTAAGCCATCCGCTCTTCGACTTCGCAGTGGAGCGGTTTATCAACTGAACACATTCTCTATATGCAGTCACATCCCTATAACAAGCTCCACTTGAGAAGATGCTCAGCTGACATATCCTGACAAGCAACCACCTGACAAGACCCACTTAACCGATACCAGAAACAGACAAAGCACACCACCCATGGTTCCATCTCTTAGCAACCAGCGCCCGGACCTTCTGACAACCCGGGTAAGATGTCTCATCTTGTAAGCTTGATCACGTATCAAAAACATTCGTCTGTTATTTTGATGGATTGGAAACAAGTCCCGCTGTAAGGAATCACTCGTGAAATTCGTCCAGGAAAGCTCGAAATCCTTAGTACTCCTCTCGATATTCCTTCTTTCCCAGACGAACCTGGCGGTACTGGCCCAGACAGAACCAGCGATCCCGGAGGCGCCGGTAGCCCTGGAGGGATCACAACCATCCAATGACAATCCGGAACAGTTGGAGAGTCCGGCGGGCGAAGATTCGCAGATAGAAGAGCCTCAGACAGAGGAACCCCCGACTAGCAAAACACCGGACAAGAAGTTGCTTGCTCAGGCACAGGATGAGACTCCTGTCCTGAGACAGGGGATCAGCGTCAGCGATCGTGATATCGAGAACAAGATCGACAGCCTCACCAGAGACGTCCTGCTCAAGCTGGTGGAGCTCGAGCGCTACGGTATCAAATACAACCAGATATCCGGCAAGCAGGGCAGATGGAAAGGCTGGCGCTACGGTTTCTTCGGCGAAGCCAACCTTGGTCTTGGTCTTGCCGGCGGTATCACCTCCGTGGTCAACCGGGGCGGCAATCTCAGCCGACCCAGCCGAGTAAATGTTCACCTTCAGGAGAGCGCTAACTACATGCCGATGATCGGCAACCTCATCGGAGCAGGTGGTGCCGGTATCGAACTCGGACTGAACGGCTGGCACGAGTTCCAGGCTATGAGACAGGGCTACTCTCCAACCCAGGCGAGAAAGCGTGTCAAAGAATTGAGAACCGAGATCGAGAGCCTTCTGGACGAGCGCTCGAAAACCATCCAGTCGGCGTTCTCGGTCGAAACTCTCAAAGCCCGAGCCGAGCTCGATCAGGCGGAGGAAAAGGTCCTCCGCGATCTCCTCGCCCAGAGTCTCCAGCAATTCGAGCGATTTTATATCGGCAAGCGCAGACTCATCGCCTTCCAGCAGATGCAATATCTTTTCGACATCTCAAAGAACGTGACCAGCGCTGTCGGCTATCAATTCGCTTACGATTCTCTCAGGCGCAAGCACCGGATCTATAATGGCCGTGCTGGTATCATGTTCGTGGTATCAGGAGCCCTTTTCACCGCCGGTCCGGTGCTCAGCCGGGGCTTCGGCAAACTGATGGCGGATCGCCACCGCCGTCTCCTGAAACCCACCACTCAGGTGGCTGAAGAGCAGACTCTCGAAAGACTCAAGAGCGACCACGCAATTCTCGACAAATATTGCATGGCTAGCAAGTGTGACAAAGCGGATCTCGTAGTCGATCGCTCCGCATCGATTTACGCATCCGGAGAGAAGCACTTCGAGGACGAGATAGGTCGCGCCGAAAAAGCGGAAGACAAAGCCAAGCTGATCGCAACTCAGAATATCGCAGCCGGCACCTTCGTCGGCGGCACCAAGATAGCTAGCGGCGTACTCTTCATTATTCCCGGCTATAACCGGCGTTACAACGTCAACTCCGGTGGCAAGGCCGCCCGGGGCACCAACGACTTCCTCTTCACCTCGTCATTGATTTCGATCCCCGCCACTTCATTTGCAATACTCGATACTCTGCGCATCAATATCCAGGGCGAGATCAATCGCAAAAAATTAAAGGAGAAAGGCGAGCTTCCGGGACAACTTGCCCAGACAAGACTCGACGAGCTCGATCAAATCGAGAAGCGAGTGAAAGCCATCAAGCTTCAATAGCCCGTTTCTCAACTGTTCACGCTCAGCTGCTCCAGCCTCTGTTTGATATGAGGATAATTGAGCAGTATGTTGGAGTCGAACTGCGGATCGATTGCCAGGACCTGTTGAAGCAAATCATCAGCTCTCTTCTGATCGCCATCATTCCAGTGAGCCGCAGCAAGGTGAATGAGACCATTGGTGTATTGCGGATTGAGTGAAAGAGCCTGCCCGAGAATCTCCTTCGCTTCATCGAGACGGCCATCTTCCACGAAAAGATGACCGAGATTTCCATAAGGCAACTCGAAGTCTGGATACTTTTCGATCAACTCTCTGTATGCCTTCTCGGCACCCTTTCTATTAACAAGGCTCTGATTAACAGCTGCGATGTTTTCCATAACCGCCTCTTCCGGAATATCGTTGCGAGGTAGATAAGCGTTGAGATAAACCTGGGCGGCTTTCCCGGCACCGTCCGGGTCGAGAACGATCGCCAGCCTCAAGGCTTTCTTGGACTGAGCGATCCAGCCTGCCAACTTGTAACGCTTGCCGAGCTCATAGTACTGCTCGCCGCTGAGTCCTTCCGGGACCTCCTGCGGGGGCGGTCCTTTCATCAGGATAGACAGTGCCGTAAAAATCTTCTTCATCTTGTCACCTCGGGCGACAACACTGGATCTATTCCCCGGTGGAATGGAAGCTAGTCAACGAGGTACACATTGGACACAAACGGAGGCTAGACTCTCACAATTCCCCCTGTCCAAGTTTCTTTTCCATGACCAGACCAGAAACCTTACCCGAGGTCGGTACTCCCGCGCCCGGCAACCTGAATGCCCGCGACACGCACGATATGAAAGAGATCAACGAAAAGCATTTCGATCTCTTCGGCAGCGCCTATTCGGACTCCTCGCTACAGGGCCGGGGACTGGACAAATCCCTGAATCAGCCCTCGCAGGATGATCCCTCTCTCGCGCCCTTCGATATGAGCGCATTCAAACTAATCGATAGTCCAAAGCAAGGCGCTTCGGGAGTCGGTCTGGAAGGGGCCCCTCCCGGTGATGCCGGGCAGACAGGCGACGCCAGTGAGCCCGGTGCCTTTGCCGGCGCAGAGCAGAACGGTCTCTCGGATAAGGAGATCAACGACCTTATAGCTAAGCTCGATAGCGACAATTTCAGAGAGCGAGAGAAAGCTCGAAAAGATCTTGTGGAGGCACCAAATCACGATCGAGTTCTGGAGCGCCTCAGAGAAACCGTGGAAAATCCCGTCTCTCTGGAACAGCAAACACAAGCCCAGCGAGCCATCGCCGAGATGGGCGAAGACCCCGACGCGAAGAGCTCGAAATCATCGCAAGGCGAGCCTCTTTCTGACGAGAAGATCGACGAGTTGATCGGCAATCTCGATTCCGATAGCTTCCAGGAAAGAGAAGACGCCACCCGGGCTCTGCAGAGAGCGGGCAACCCCGAAGACGTGATGAAGCGTCTGGCTGAAACCATCGAACACCCCCGCTCTTTCGAGCAGAAAATGCGAGCCCAGGAAGTAGCCCGGGGACTGGGAGCCAACGCCACTCCTGAGCAACTCCAGGGGCTCTATGATGCTATGCAAGGCGGCGACCTCTCCGGCAAGCAGAAACAACTCTATGAAAGCGCAGTCAACGGCGGTCTGGATAAATCCGATTGGCCGGTCGCCTTCAAAGACGGCCAGGGCCGGGTAACAGGCATATTCGACGGTAGCCTCGACAATCCGGTGTTGACGGCCAGATACAACGAAGCTGGTCAAGTGCAAGAAGCCACTATCCGCGGCACTACCTTCACCCGCACCGACGACGGTACCTATAAGAGATCAGACGGCTTCTCCGCCACCGATGTCAGTGTTTCAGAGCAGGGACTGCGCTTTGGTCTGGAAAGTGGCTCGGTAGAATGGAGACCGGACGGATCGACGGCAACCTATAACAAAGACGGCGTATACACCGGTACGACGCTTCGAGATGGGACAATGATCCAGCCTGATGGCACCATGATCACTCCCAAGGGCATGATCATACGCAGTCCGCGATAGCTCTTTAAAAATCCGGTGGCACATCTTCAGGTGCCAGCAGGCTGATAAATGGGTTGCCGATGAGCTCAGTTGGCTCGAAGCCCCAGCGTTTATGACAAGCCTGATTGATCGAGAGAATCTCGCCACTATCACCGAGAGCGCACACTACCTCGGCAATCTTATCGATGGGATCGCTCTCTTGCACACCCTCATCCTGGTTTGCTCTGGGTATAAGCTAAGTATATACTTTTTGTACTGGCATGCTGAAAGCGTTAATCTCTCTACCGCTCAACAGACAGGAAATCGCACTCATCCTGATTGCAATCCTGCTTGCCCTGGGAATTTACAGCGTTTCAACGATTCCCACGGATTCATTTCCGGATGTCAGTAATGTTCAGGTTCAGATAATCGTCGAGCCTGAGAACATGGCCACCGAAGAGATCGAGTCTCTGGTGACCGTTCCTATCGAGTACGCTTTGAATGGTCTTCCGTACATTCAGTCGGTCCGCTCCAACTCGGAAGACAGCCTGGCAGTTATCACAGCCATCTTCGAAGACGACTGCGATGTGTACCTGGCTCGACAGCTCGTCCAGCAGAGACTGAACACCCTGAGCTTCCCCCCGGAGGTTCCGGCACCGCAACTCGGTCCGGTGATCTCGAGCTTCAGCCAGGTGTTCATGTATACCGTGACCAGCAGCCTGCACGATCAGACCAGGCTAAGAACCATCCAGGACTGGGTGATAGCGAAGAAACTTCTGTCAACGCCGGGTGTCGGCAATGTCGTGACTTACGGCGGCTTCGTCAAACAGTATCAAATCCTGCTCGATCAATTCTCGCTTCAAGGCTATGGATTATCGGTGACCGATGTATTGAATGCGGTGGAAAGAAGCAACCTGAACAGTGGTGGAAGCTTTATCGAGGCAGGGGACGAAGAGGTCGTGATTCGCAGTCTCGGCAGGGTCAACAATATCTCCGATGTCGAGAACATAGTCCTCAAAGAAGTCCAGGGCACACCGGTGATGGTGAAGAACGTCGGCGAGGTGAAAATCGGCAAGGCTTTCAGACGTGGCTCCGCTTCCATGAACGGCAAGGGCGAGACCATCGTCGGCATCGTCATGACGAGAAAAGGCGTCAACACCAAAGACGTCGTCAAAAGAATCGAGCTCAAGCTCAGACAGATCCAGCGAACCCTCCCGGCGGGAGTGAAAGTAACACCTTTCTACAACCAGAAAGAGCTCGTCGACAAAACCACCGACACTGTGAAAGAAATCCTCCTTTTCAGCGGCGGGCTGGTGATCGTCGTCCTTGCCGCCATTCTGATGAATATTCCGGTGGCCCTTATCGTTTGCACCATCATCCCGCTGTCGCTTCTCTTCAGCTTCATATTGATGAAGTACACCGGGCTCTCCGCCAATCTCATGACCCTGGGAGCCGTGGAATTCGGCGTGGTGGTGGACGCCGGTGTGGTCATGGCCGAAAACATCTTCAGGAAGCTGTCCCTGGCCCACGAGCAGGGCATGAAACCGGATAAGGTGACCAGACGCACCATTATCGAGAGCGCCGCCCAGGAAGTCGGTCATCCTATCGCCTTCGCGATCATGATCATCATGTCCGTCTATATTCCGCTATTCACCCTGGAAGGAATAGAGGGCAAGATGTTTCAGCCCCTTGCCCTGACTTTCATCTTTGCTCTGTTGGGCGCTCTATTAGTTTCGTTGATGGTGATTCCTGTACTGTGCTACTGGTTTCTACGCAAGGGTGTGGAAGAGAAAAAGAATCCCGTCCTGGATTTCGTCAAGCTCCACTATCTGAAACTCTTGAAGAAATCAATCACGTCGCCGCTTCGTACCTCGATCCTGGCTACCTTGCTGGTAACAGCGACATTTTTTGTGGTGCCTTTAATGGGCTCTGAATTCATCCCGAGTCTGGATGAGGGCTCCATCTGGCTGCGCCTGCGCATGCCTCCCAGTATCTCTCATACCAGAACAAGAGAGATATCGGGAATCGTCGAAAAGATGATGGTGGATTTTCCAGAGGTATCGGTAGCGGTGACCAGGGTCGGGCGTTCGGGCATGGGCTCGGATATCGAAGGTGTTGACGCTGCCGACATGTTCATCGGGCTCAAGCCCAGGTCCGAATGGAAGGTGAAAGACAAAGAAACCCTGGTGGAAAAAATGGCCGAGAAGGTCAGCTCGATTCCGGGTATCATGTATGGATTCTCGCAACCCATCGCAGACATGATCGACGACTTGATCACCGGCGTCAAAGCCGATGTCGGAATCAAGATTTTCGGTAACGATCTGGCGGAATTGGACAACTTGGCTGACAGGATCAGCCAGTCGGTCAAGAAAGTAAAAGGCACCGCTGACGTGAGCCGGGAGCCGATTCTCGGATCGCCTCAATTGCGCATTCATCTGAACAGGCGGGAGCTCGCCCGGCATGGTCTGATTATAGGCGACGTGCAAAACGCCATCGAGGCATCTCTGGCAGGCAGAGTAGTATCGGAAGTGATCGAGGGAAGCCGCCGTTTCGGCTTGTTGGTGCGTCTGGCGCCGAGGCAGCGCGGGACGGTGAAAAGTATCGGCGATCTGATCCTCGACGCCCCTGACGGTACCAGACTGTCTCTCAAGAACATCGCCAAGCTCGAGCTCGCACGCGGTGCCCTGGTGATCAACCGGGATAACGGCAGCCGCCGCAGCGCCGTCATGGTCAATATACGAGGCAGGGATCTGGGAAGCTGGGTCGAAGCTGCCAAAGCTCAAGTGGAGCAGGACATCGAGCTGCCCACCGGCTACACGATAGTCTGGGGCGGTCAGTTCGAGAATCAGCAGCGCGCCATGGCCAGGCTCTGTATCGTGGTGCCCCTGGTCCTGTTCATGATCTTCATCCTGCTCTATTTCACCACCAACTCTATGAAAAACGCGGTTGTCGTCATGCTCACCGTGCCCATGGCTATCAGTGGCGGCCTCGTCGGACTCTATCTATCTCATCAACCTATCAGTGTGCCTGCCATCATCGGCTTCATCGCCTTATTCGGGGTTGTGGTGCAAAACGGCGTGATTCTTCTGAGCTATATCATGCAGCTCGAGAAAGAGGGCTTCAGCACTTCCTATTCGGTCCGCAAGGGCGCCCTGGTGCGTTTTCGACCGGTCCTCATGACAGCCATGGTGGCGATGATGGGGCTTGTTCCAAAACTCCTCTCGGAAGGCACCGGCGCCGAGATTCAAAGACCGCTGGCAACCGTCGTCTTCGGCGGGCTGATCACGGCGACCTCGATGTCGCTCCTGGTCCTGCCGGCGATCTACCTGATGGTCAACCGCAAAAAGGTCTATAAGAAAGAGTTGAAGCGTTCGCCGACAACCCCGGACGAATCGGACTGAAACGAGCTAAATCAAACTTGACAATATAGCCGCCGGTGCGGCATTGAGGCAAGCTTGCTACTATATGGGCCGGATGAAAATCAGGAACCTCAGGAAACCCGGGCTAACAGTGCAACCCCTAGCCACCTATCTATCCGACTCGATACCGGCAGTACCCACGATCCTGTGGCACCTGTTAGCGAACCGGAATGTGCAGCGAACCAGAACGTCCTGCTCGGTGGCATCTCTCTCCATAGCACTCAACGCACTGACTTCGGTGCATTGCCGCGGAGAAGTCGAACAAACCCTGGATGAGGCCAAGATCCTCGCGCGAATGACCATGGATAAGCTGCGTCAGAATCTTTCTCAGGGCACCGGAGGTGCCACCCTCAACGAGGCTGCCGAGATCGCCGTCGAAACCCTCGCCGGTCTCGAGCTCTTGAATCACTCCGTCACTGCCCACCATATGGACGAGCCGAACGAGACTTATATCGAGATCTTCAGAGGAGACCTGGCCGGTTCCACCAGCGGCTCGTCGGTGATCATCGTCAACTACCATCAGGGTGTCGCTACAGGAAGAGACCTCAGCCACGGTCACTTCGCCCCGGCAGCTCCGGTGACCCCGGAAGCCAGACAGCTCTGCGTGGTGGATCCAGCCATGGATGGAGCACCTTTCGTCCTCGACGTAGAGCATATCGTCAAAGCCATGGCGACCAAAGACAAAGATTCCGGACGCAATCGCGGCTATCTCAAGATAGCGCTCGGGAGTTGACATGAAAGATTTCACGAGCTTTCTCATATCGTTCATAGAGAAAGAGCTGGATGAAGACTTCATCCGAGCCGTATCTGACTTTTCGAAAGAAGAGCCGAGAATAGACGGAATGCGAGGCTCTGATATCCAGTTTTATGCTTACGAGAAGTCCGGCTTCGATTTGATTCAGAAGGAAGGACGGCTCGACTCGATTCATTTCTTCTCCGGCGAAACTCGTGATGGTGAGCGTTTCCTCTCCGATCTTCCCGAGGGTCTGACCTGGTCGGACGATCAGAATTCGGTCAAAGAAAAGATTGGAAACGAGCCATTCAAGTCTCAGAGCGCTATACCTGGTAAGTTTCCCTGGTCATACGACATCTACGACAAAGGAAGCTACCAGCTTCATGTCGAGTACAATCCGGACATGACCATCAGACTGGTTACCGCTCAGCGGAAGAAGAATTAGGATCGACTTCCTTCTAGAGAGACTAGTCTTCGCGGTCTTCCGGCACAATATCGGAGGATGCCTCCCTTTCATTATCCAAGGCCCGCAAAAATAATGCAGGATTGACTATCTGTGTTCCCCGATGATGCTTCAAAGGAAGCAAGTGTTTGGCATCGAGCGAGACTAGATAGTCCGCTTGACCTTCCTGTGCCGCGGCCAGAAGAATGTTGTCGTCTTTGTCGATTTCGTCCAGCCGATAAACTACATAAGCACCGGGTATGTTCAGGGCAATCTTTCCGACAACCTCAACAAAACTAAGAATCAAGCCTTCCTCAATACCCTTCTCGATAAATTTCGCGACAATCTCCTCAAGCAGCGGTCTCGACATGATCAGCTGAAACTCTCCAGCCTGCCAGCGGTAGATAATCTGTGCCGAGTATCCTCGACCGGTTCGAGACAGATATCCGGCTACAAAAACCGACGTATCGATTACCGCCTTAAGCACCTTTGGAAAGACGCTCACTCATATCTCTGCCGCCTTCAACTCCCTCAGCTGAATCCTGCATACGATTCCTGACGGCATCAAACTCTGCCCAGATCGAATCAGAATCTAAAGGAGGGGACTCGATCGCAGCCTGTAATCCACGCGCAACCAGGTCCTTTGCCTTCTTGCGGGATTCTTCGGAAACCGGAAGGTCTTCCACAGCCTCTTCGATAACAAACAGATCGCTGGGCGTGCAACGAAAGAACGTGCATAACTTGAGCAAGGTGTTGAATTCGATGCCCTTGCTCGCACCAGTTTCTAGAGAACTCAGAGTTTTCTGTCCAATGCCGGTTGCTTCCGACACGGACCTCTGGCTCAGTCGTCCGTTGATGAATCGCAAATACGCAAGGTTAGACTTGATTTTCTTAGGCACGATCTCACTCCCTACAGAACCAATATAACACCGATCTCGGAGTCGTCAAGTCCAATATCGACTAAAATATACCGACACGGGAGTCACCGAACTTCAGGGACGGCAAATCGAGCAGACAGTCCCGTCCCGGTCAGACCAGGCTACGTCTACATCCCGAAATGAACGTCCGCAGGAAGAGCAATTCTCGTGCGAGTGTAATCCGCGGACCTCGCCTTCCGGGGGCGCCTCGCGAGTTACGTCGGTTACTCCAAGCTCAAAGATCACTCTCACCTCGAGCTCCTCATATCCTACCGGAAGCTCAGGGAACGGATGAGATCTCCATATTGCCATGCGACAGCTATCCGGCAAAGTGTCGCTCTCTTTTTTCGGACCTCGTCTCAGGATGATGCGTCCAGACTGCACAATTTTGAAGCGCAGTGAAAGCCTTCGATGTTCAGAGAGGCGCGGAGAACGCGATGCAATAGCATCTGCCACCGTTTGCGCATACTCCACCAACTCAGGCGGACATCTTCGTGGTACGCCTATGGTCAGTGAGTCTATGCGTTGCTCGATGGTTAGCCGCAGCGTATATGGCAAGCGACTATTCAATTCCCAAAAACCTCGACTTCGAATAAGCAAAGTCTCGATGGGATCCATACGCCTGATCGAATAAAATGGAAATGCGCCTCGATTGACAAACATGGGTATTATACGCGAGAAGGATAAGCCAGCTTAGATGGACCCACTTTGGTTTGAAAGCCTCCTCTGTTGGTGCATACTCTGCATTGTCTTCACTTCCCCTCTTATTCTGATAGAGACGCAGATCGTGTTGATCTGGCGCTATCGAATGATCGCCGTCAAATCAATCCTTGCCATTTATCTAATCGTTCTTCTTGTTTCCATGGCAGAACCTCGCCTTCTGGAACCCATACTGGTTGTTGCACTCTCTACTTGTTCCTTCCTTCGACTATGCATTTCACTGCGACAAAAGGGCAAGAGCTCCAAAGAAAGACTGTTCCTTAGAGCATATCAGCTCATTCTCTTGCTTCTTTCCCTCTCATCCGGTCTTTTCTATGTCACTCTAGACTTTAGAATATTGACTGGAACCGTTTGATAGCTGACTTATAAAGTATGATGCTTACCAATGTGGCACTGCGCACCTATCAATCGATGTCACGGATCTCCCAGTCGTCTGAGTCCTCTTCACGGAATGCCTTTTTGCCTTCCGGCAACTTCAGCATTCTCGCAAGCCCCGGATCATTTTCCACAATCTTATCGATTGGAGCTACGCGGAGAATCTCCTGCGACACTTCGCGCTCTTCGGCAAAAAACCACCACTCAAGTGGAAACTGAACAACACAATTGCAGGAAATTGCTTGTTTGTTGCAACAAGGACACTGTTCTATATCACATCCCGGGTGGTGGAACGTTCCTATCGGTGCCAAGCAATCGGGACAGTGCTCCCACTTCGCCCCGGCGGTCATCTCTTCGCTGCCAAAAAGAATCCTCCTCCTGGGCTGTTCATCGCGGAAATCATTGAACACTGCAAGCACGCATCCGACTCGGGCGTGCATCTCTTGCTGGCATGACGTACAAACTGACATTCAGTCGGATCTATTTGACACTGTCGCCGCGCTGCTCGCTTACCCAGTCCGGAAACTCATCATCGAAGTAAGGACCGGATATTGCCCGGGCACCTTTCTCCGACCAGCTGAAGCACATCCAGGCATAGGGCTTGGATTTGAAATCATCCGGCAGGGAAGGCAGATCGGTGACTTTATGGACAATGTCCTTGATCGCCTCGACGGATTTTTCCTGTCCGGCTTCCTTGCTCATGAAATAGGATTCGGCGATCTCTCCGTTCTCACCCAGACGAAAGGCGACTGAGACACTTCCCTTACCGGAAGCGCTGGTCCATTCCTTGAAAAACCGATCTCGTAATTGACTATCGAAAGATGGTGGCTCTTTGGCTTCCTGAGCTTCTCTCTCCTTTTTCCTGTCCGGATTGATGCCGAAGCTCGAAGAGAATTCGCCGCTGTCGTCTTTCGTATGCGACTGCCAGTAGTCTTTGTAGACTTTCCATTTGCCGTCTTCTTTCACGAGCACCAGCTCGCCGGTCATGGTGAAATTTCCTTTCTCCTTCAGAGCGAGTTTGTCCGGCGGCAGATTCGCCGGCTCCAACTTGTACTCGACACGATCGGCGGCTCTATTGGCGCTCAATATTTTCACCGCAGTAGGCTGCTCCGATTTGAGCATCTCGAGCATGAGCCCGTCCATGTCGATACCGTCTTCGGTACCACCTTCCTTTTTCATTTTATCCATATCGTCCAGTTGCGCTCTGGTGTAGAAAGGAAGCAACTTGTCAAGCTTATCGGCTTTCTTTATCGAGGAATAATAGAATGTCATGAACTTGTCAGGATCCGTAGTCGAAAGAGAGGCATCATCTGCATTAGCGGTCTTTCCACCGGCAATGAGCTTGTGGCTTCTGTCAAACTCGCGGGCTTCCGCGGCACTGGTCAAAAGGCTCGCGGCCACAACGGATAGAACAATTTTCGAGTATGCGCACTTGAACACGATAGAGATCCTCGATCAGGAAACTGCCAGTTTATCACCGACCAGCCGGAACGGAACGGACTATTCTCTCTTTACCGGAGTTTGTCGAAAAAGTGCGTCGTTCCTACTTCTTCTTCGTGATCTTCTGTACTGTGCCGAAGCCTGCAAATGCCTCTGCGACGAAGATGACCAGTCCTTTGCCTTTCTTGTCGGTCAAAAGCCAGGGGTGAGTCTCGAATGTCTGTTGCTCGTATGATTCAAACGGCTTGATTTCTCCATACCGCTTGCGCGCTCCCTCGAAATCGAGCCAGTAGACCGTTATGGTCTCATCCGTCTCATTGTCGAATCGCACATATGTCGAGGTGTCCGAATGTATCGACTTGAGCTTGCCTTCCTTGCCGACAGGCAAGGCCTTCAGCTGTTTCCATGCATCTTTGTCATCGTCCTTGCAATCGTCATCTCCGTCATCGTCTTCGAAATTCAGATTGACTGGCTGCCTTTTCATTCCACCCTTCCTGCTGCATTGACAGTCAGTGGTGGGCACGTTTTTTGCTACTTTTTCGAAGGAGACATCATCAATCCAGACGTGACCCTTGCCGCCGAGCATAACGCCAAAGGCAATATTAGTGCTATCTTCCGGTACATCCAGCACGATGTCGCAGCGCGTCCATTCGGTGGTTCCCTTGATCTGGCGCGTGCACATGTTGTCGAAAGAGAGCATGTCGCGTCGTCTCTTACCATCCACACGCATCCAGGGAGCCACCCAGCCAGATACCTTTTTTGTCTTGACCCAGAGCGACATGCGTACGCGTTTTTCAAGGAACTTGTCGGGGCTCATCTGCTGCATGAGTGTTCCCCAGGCCGATGCGCTTGAAAGAGTTTTGTTGCTATACATATGGGCGCACTGCGTGCCGCTGTGTGCTGTGGAGCGGTCTATCTCTGCGCTAAACTCGGAGGGATTGGCGCCGGAAATGAACCAGCCCTTCGGGGGTCTGGGCTCTTTTCTGGTTTGTTTTGGCATGTTCTTACCATTCTGGGATTCTTTGTATTGGGTGCCACAACTCCATAAAAATCAAACGACTCGCTCCCGACCAGCGA
>JAGQHH010000448.1 GCA_020431945.1 Cyanobacteria bacterium HKST-UBA02
CCGGCAAAACTGCCGCCTTCGCCCTGCCGATTCTCGAATGTCTCGAGATGCACAGCCCCCGAGCCCGGGCTCTGGTACTGACACCGACCCGCGAGCTGGCTCTGCAAGTGGAGAAACAGTTCACTCTCTTCGGCAAGAATCTGGATCTCAATTCTGTCGCTGTATATGGTGGCTCGAGCATGGGCGCCCAGGCGAAAGCCATCAAAGCCGGAGTGGACGTCATCGTCGCTACCCCGGGGCGCCTTCTGGACTGCGTTCAGCGTAAGATCGCCGACCTCCGGGACATCGAGATCCTGGTCCTGGACGAAGCTGACCGTCTTCTCGATATGGGCTTCATGCCACAGATTCGTAAAATCGTAGAGAAGCTCAGTAAAGAGCGCCAGACCCTGATGTTCTCCGCTACTTTCGACAATCGGGTCGAGAGCCTGGCTCGAACCTTCCTCAATGAGCCTGTGCGTGTCCAGGTCAACTCCGACCAGGTCGAGCCCACCGAGATCGAGCAACGAATCGTCAATGTCAGCGAGTTTCAAAAGGATGACCTGCTGATTCAGTTGATCAGAGAAGAAGAGATGAACTCGGTCCTGGTCTTTACCGGCACCCGCCGGCGTGCTACCTGGGTTACCGATCGTCTTAACGATGCCGGCATCAAAGCCCAGGAGATCCACGGCGACCTCAGCCAGGCTGTCCGGGAAAAAACGCTCGCCGGTTACCGGGAAGGCAAGTTCTCGGTCCTTGTGGCTACGGATGTGGCTGCCCGCGGTCTCGATATCCCCACCATCAGCCATGTGATCAATTACGACCTGTGTCAGGACCCTGAGGCCTATGTGCACCGGATCGGCCGTACAGGTCGGGCGGGACGCTCCGGCATCGCTATCTCTTTCGTTTCGGAAGAACAGCGCTTTCTCCTGCGCGATATCGAGCAGGTCATGGGCAAAGTTCTCGATCAGGAAGCCGCCGAGCGTCGCAAAGCAATCGCTCAGCGCATGCGTGGCGGACGCCGCCGCCGGATCATCTGATCTCCGGATACTCCGTTTGAAGAGTCCCCGCACCCGGGTAACTTAAATTGGTTCTCGAGGTGCACGATCATGAACATACCAAAATCGATCGCTTTTTTCGTTTCGATTCTCGCTTTATCGCAGGTTTGTCCGGTATTCGGCAAAGCCAGTGTCGACGCCCGGATAGCCAGGCAGAAGCATCGTATCGAGACGGCTTTGAAATCCGGAGCAATTTCCCCGGAGCAGTCTGATGACCTGAAACGCTCGGTCCTCGAAATCGAGGGCAAGGTCAAAGCCTTGCGCACCGCCAATGATGGCAAGCTCAAACCCGAGGAGTTGACCGAGATCAAGAGTTCGCTCAATCAGTCGAGCAATATGATTAAATCGGTTGCCGAGTCGGGAACCCACAAAGCTCAGCCTGGACAGGTTTTGGGACCGGCATGGAAGCAGGGGACCGACGGGGCACAGGACCCGAAGAAACTTATGAAAGGGATGAAACGGGAGAATCGCCGCGAACGCCGTCAGGAAAAACAGGCCCTGGAGCAAAAGATGGAGCAGCAACAGCTTCAGTATGAGAAAGAGATGGTGGAGAGTCTCAGCGAGCAGAAAGAAGATATTCTCAAAGAGAAGCAAGATCTGAAAGATGTCCGCAAGGAGTCCGGCGCCGACTGACCGGCAAGCGTGCTATTAAAAAGAGGATGACTGTTTTCTCGGAGGCGTTATGAATCAGGATCAACTGGAGACGGACCTTGCCAGGCTTGCGGAGTCCGTGGCGAGAATCATCCAGAAGCTCGAGGCGGAAAGAGAGCAGGAGCGGTCTCCTGATCTCGGCTCGATTATCGAATCCCTGGCGGTGCTTCGCAAGGACATTGTCCAGGCAGGGTCTCACCAGGGTCTCTCGGTCGGCTGACCATCGAACGCCAGTCTAGAATCGCTCGAGCCGGGGCTCAGGCGGCTCGATGTCCCGGGTGGGATTCTCGAACACATGGGCGGCTCCCGCCCGGTAGAGGGCGCCGGCGGTCTCCTTTCTCAAAAGCAGGGCCGCCATGCGGTCGTCATAACCGCAGAGGCGAAGCCAGCGGCATTCGTCTTCGTTCGATGCCAGCTTGTAATTGACCAGGTGGATGAGATCCTCTTCCGGCGTATAGCTCTCGAGCTTCGCACAGAGCGAGCCATTTTCGTCTCTTTCCATGACCAGGGCGGGGACACCTTCGATTTCCATCAGATCTTCCGGAGCGAACATGGGGAAGCCCATGCATTCATTCATGGATTCGATCAAACCGGCAAGAGAGACTTCCTCGTCCCAGGGTGTAAGGACGCAACTATCGGCTTTGCGCCTGCTCTCGTCCCGGTAGTATTCGTAAAAGAGATCGAAAGGGTTGATCCCCTCCAGATCTCCCTGATCGGCTTTGCCCATCTCTACCAGCACTGCGGCGATTCGCTTGATCTCCCGGGCGTCGAGACCCTTTAGGAGCCCCCATTTCTGGAAAGCTTTCACCAGCGGTTTCAGATCGAGATCATCGCCCCTGGGACCGCTCAAGCAGGATGCCACAGGCTCGTCCACGAGCCCTTTCGCGAAACGCAGGCGGCTGGTCGCTTCCTGGGAGCGGCCTGCACGGTTGAGGGCTTCGCCCAGGTCGTATTTGATCTGGGTCAGATAGCTGTGCCCTGGGTCCGACTCTTCGATGATTTTCTCGGCAGTGGCGAAAAGCTCGATAGGCTCATCTATTTGATCGCCGCTGTCAATCAGGCACTTGCCGAGAAAATAGTAGATCTGTCCGATGTCGACCTGGGGAGCTTCTCCATCGGCTTCGATGCGATGGACGCTTTCGCGCCACAAGCGGGTGGCTTCATCCAGGTTGCCGTCCATAAAAGCGGTCATGGCCTGGCTGCTCAAGGTTTTCCACGACATGGCAGTTCTCCTTAAACGCGCAGACTATAATTTAAGCTCTCATGAGTGACCTTTCTGTGACAGTCGATAGTGAAATCAGGGTTTCGGGATTTTTTGGTTTTTCAAGAGCTGCCACTACAGGCGATACCGGAGTCGAGCTCGGTTGATGAATCGCTTAACAGTTAACGGATTTGTCCATCTGCCGTCACTGGTGGACGAACGGCAACTGGCGGTTCTCGGGGCCGCCGTGGAGAAGGTCCGCACAAAAGAGCGTCGGGCCGGCTTGAGAAATCTCCTCAGTGGCTGCCCCGAGGTCCGGGAGTTCGCTTTGTCTCCGACTCTTATGTCAATTGTCCGGGATGTGCTTGGCGATAGCGCCACACTTTTACCGGTACGGGCCATACTCTTCGACAAAACCCCCGATGCGAACTGGTATGTCACCTGGCATCAGGACCTGAGCATTCCGGTTCAAGAGCGTCCGGCTGATGCGAGCACGGATCTGAAAGGCTACGGTCCCTGGTCCGAGAAAGACGGGGTCGTGCATGTTCAACCTCCACGAGCTGTTCTGGAAGCCATGGTGAGCCTGCGGATCCATCTCGATCCATGTCCCGAGAGCAACGGGGCAATCCGATTCGTGGCAGGCTCGCACCGATCCGGCATCCTCGATCAAGATACTATCGGTGCTCTCAGGGACAGGAAGGAGTGGAGCACGGTGCCTGCTTCCCCTGGAGATGTCATAGTCATGAGACCCCTGGTGCTCCACAGCTCTTCGCAATCCGAATCGCCGGAGCACAGAAGGGTCTTGCATATCGAGTATGCGGGCTGCGAGCTTCCGCCCCCTTTGCGCTTTCGGCAGGCGTGATCGTTTATAATCTGCCTTATCGAATTCGGTACAGGAGCGATACTCATGCGATACGCAAGAACGCTTGCCGCCTGTCTGGCTGCGGCAGTGATGATCCAGGTAGGCTGCGGACTTTTCCAGGGCGTTCGTGCTCAGGGCTCAGACAACGGATCAGGCCAGCCCGATGTTGCCGAGGTGACGCTCCATGTGCAGCCGGGTCCCAACGGCGGTCAACTCGTCCTCACTCCCAAGGGCATGCTCGTGCCTCTGCCGGGAGCCGGAGTGAACGGGAATGTCGTGCAGATTTAGATGGGATCAGGCGGTGGTTACTGGTACGTGGATCGCAACGGGCAGAACGAGGATCTCACGCAAGCGGTCAACTTCTACAGGCAGCGCATGGGTCAGGCACAAGGTCAGATGCCTCAAGCCACTCCTCCCCAGTATGCCCCTTATCCCCAGCAGCAGAACATCACCCAGACCACCGGAAGCAGCGGCTCCGGTACCGGAACCGCCGTGGCTTCGGCCGCAGCTGCCGGTCTGGGCGCCATGGCCGGCGCTGCCATGACAGGGCTCTATTACAACAATGTTCCTTACGGGACCCCCATGTATTACGGATCCGGGGGACGGCCCTACTACTACGAGAACGGTCATGGCGTTTTCGTCAATCAGGACGGCGATCTGAACACCCAGAACATCTATGCCGCCAACCAGTATCACAACAACAAGGAAGCGCAGCAGCGTTCGCAGACGGCGAGTTTCATGCAGAGCCAGCAGCAGGCGAGACTGGACCAGCGCAGCCAGACGATGAGCAACTATCAGGCCAACCAGGCGAGCCAGGCAGCGGCTGCTGCGCCCCAGGGTCGTGGTCAGGCTTTCGCTCAGAACCATCAGAGCTATCAGCAGCAGCAACAGTGGTATCAGAATCAGAAAAAGGAGAATACCCAGCACTTCCAGAACTGGCAGAGCTCCGGCAATTCGGTCAATCCTTTCGTTCGGGAAGGGAGCGGTTTCTCGAACCAGGTGGCTGCCGATGAGGGCAGGGGCGGTCGATTCGGCAACCGGGGCAATTCCGGCGAAGGCGGTCTGAGAGGTCGCTTCGGAGGCAGTGGTAGCGCTGCCGGCGGTCTCGAGAATGCTCGCTCCGGCAATCGCGGCGGTGGTGGCTTCAGAGGCAGACGAGGCCGTTAGCCTCTCTGCTCAGGCAAGTCCTATTTGTTGCGTTGTTTCTTTTCTTGCTTGGCGGCTTTTTTCTCTTTGTCCGTCTTGGTGGGTTTTTTCTTGACTTCTTTCTTCTGTTTGATTTCTTTGCCCATGGATATGATTAAGCCTCGGTGGTGATTGGAGAGTCTAACGATCTGAGTATAGGGCTATCCCGGCTACCTGAACAAGAGTTGTTTTAGCGAGAGGTAAACGACCTGGACATAGTTCTGAGATTGCTATCCGGAATCGGTGGCGCCATCCTTTTTTTTGCTCTGGTCATTGCGGTCCTGATCGGTGTTGGCTGGCTATTCGAGCTGAGACGGAGACGACTTGAGGACCGCTCGGGTTTCGGGGCTTTTATCGATGGCGGCGCAAAAATGTCCCATGCGAGCTTGCTTTCCGGGTTCGAGGGAAAACCTCCGCAAGCGGACGTGACTGTTAGAGTCGTGGAGATGGGCAGGCTGAACGTCGAAAGCGGAGAGATCTATGTTTTCGATCCCTCCTTTTTCGACGCCCCGGATCTCCAGCCCTTCGACGAGCTGATTTCAACAGGAGAGCTCAGAGTCGAGGCTCTTATCATCGAAAGGGATGGTGATCAAAGAGTGGCATCGGTGCGGGTCATTGCCGATGACTGCCCGGCGGATCATATCGAGCCTGCCTGGACGGCCCGGGACAGGATCAACTGTCGCAAGCAGAGATCTCTTCCCGGCGCAGGCGTGGATTCGGCCACCCTGGGGCTTTTCACTGCCGAGTCCCTGGCCGGTATCAGAGCTGCCGGAAAGGACATCACGAACTATCTGCCCGGTTTAGAAGACCCTTCCATCAACCCTTATCTGACCGGTAGACCGGAAGATCTATTCGGTGAGTTCGGTTTTGCCAACGGCAGCAACTGTTTCACATTTCTCTCCGGAATCGGAGATGGGCTCTATCCCTGCTATTTCACCAAGACCAGAGAGGGAGCCATAACCGGCTTGCTGGTCGATTGCTGCTTCTTCGACGAGCCCGAGCGCATTGGTTTTGCTCAGCCCGGCGGCTGATCGAGTGGAATCCTAAGCTTCAGTGCTCAGCTCCATCTCGGGCTCCTCGTCGCTGTCGAGCATGGGGGTGGCGGTGGAGGATAGCTCGGCGATCTCAGCAGCGCCCCTGGATGTGTTCCCGGCTGTGTGAGATAGGGAGAGGGTTGAGGGTATGTTCTCGAAAGACGAGGTCGGATCTGGTGCCGGTGCCGGCTCCTTCTTTGCGTTCGCTGCTGCTTTCTCCGGCTCTTCGTTTACTTTCACTGCCGGTATGCCGTCTACTGTCTCGACACCTGTAGAGCCTGTGCCGTCTTCTTTGTAGCCGGAAAAAATGAAGCGGTATGGCTGGGTAACCAGACCTCGTTCGCAGAGGAACGAGAAGAATGCGGTGACCGCGATGCTTATCAAGATCACCGAATAAGCAATGCTCTGCAAGATGACCCCATCGGGAATACCGTTGGTAAGCGCGATTGAGGCAAGTACGGCAGCCGCCAGTCCGCGGGGGATCATGATACAGGCGATGGTGGCATCGATCTTCGGTGTCTTAAGTCTCGGCAGAGCGAGTCTCACCACGAAAGGCCGGGCGATGAAGAGCCAGAGGACGATGATGCTGCCGGCATAGACGATCTCCATGCCGATCCACTGGATCGAGATGCCCAGATAAACGAAGAAGAAAGTCTTCATCAGGAAGACCAGCTCGGCGAACAGGGCGCGCTCGTCATCATTGAGAGAGATGGGACGCAGCAGGGTGGAGGCGGAGAGCTTGCTTGCCGGCAGCCTTTCGGCGTTCCCCATTACAATGCCGAAAGCAAGTGCCGAGAGCATTCCGGAGAAGCCGAAATATTCGGCGACACCGTAGGAGATACAGACACAGGCGGCGGTGGTGAACTTGGCGTGGGAGAGAGTCCTCACTTTGTTGAGAAGGGAGGACCACACATAAGCGAAAGTAGCGCCGATCAAACAGGCCAGAACGAATGACGAGGCTATCTGGCCCAGCACGGCTCCCCAGCGCAGTTTGTCCATCTCTACCGCTGCCATCAATGCCAGGGTTACGACAATGGAAAGCACGTTGCCCAGCACCGACTCGAGCAGCAGAGCCGTGCGCGAGCGCTCCTGGAGATTGAGGTTTTTGAGGAGGGGAACCGCCACCGAGGCTGCTGTTCCTCCCAGGATAGTACCGAGGATGAGGGCCGAGATTTCGGGGATCTTGAAAAGATGGATAGAGGTGAAATAGACCACCGCCACCGAGCTCGTATAGCCCACCAGGCTGAGAAGCGCAGCCGGCGCCAGGGATTTTTTCAGGGACGAGAGCTTCATATTGAGACCGCTCTCGAAGAGGATGATGACCAGGGTGAGATTGGCGAAAACAGGACCGACCTGACCGAAGTGTTGGAGCGTGGTCATCTGTGTTATCGGCCCGATTATCAGTCCGATAAGCACCAGGGGCAGTACATCCGGTACCCGGCTCTGCTCGAAGAAAGCTGCGAACAAGTGTGCCAGGAAAATTATTGTACCTATGGCTGTAACGGCAATGGCAACTTCCACTGTCTTTTCCACCGGATCTGGATAAGGTGATAATCTCCAGGCGCTGACTCAAAAAAAGAGCCTGTATCTCTTAATATACCCGTTATGGACGCCTCGGCTCTCGAAATCCGAGAAAACTCAGGAAACGGTGCGGTCTTCGACAGTACCGGGCGCTACCGCTATCAGCTCTGGCGCGGGTTCGAGGCAGGCCGGGGGCGGGTCTTGTTTGTCATGCTCAATCCCAATACCGCCGACGAGCGGCTGGATGACCCGACCATAAAGCGTTGCCGGGGATTCGCCCGGGACTGGGGGTTCAGTCGTCTCGATGTTGTCAATCTATTCGCCCTGCGCACCAGGCATCCATCCGTTCTGGTCCGGCGCAGAGCCCCGGTGGGACCGCTGAATGACGATTTCATCTCGGATTGCGCCCGGGCTGCCGATCTGGTGATCGCTGCCTGGGGAAATCATGGCAGGCACCGGGAGCGCGATGCCCAGGTGCTGGCTATGCTTCGCGCTCTTCATGTGCCGGTCTTTTGCCTGCAGACCAATAATTCGGGTCAGCCCCGGCATCCCTTATACGTTCGGTCATCTGTCAGCCCCGGTCCTTTTGTGGTTCTGTGATTGTAAAATAGGGGCCGGTTTCAAGAGGATTTCGGATGCAGGGCTTCGCCTGGTTTTTTATAGTTTGCGGTCTGTGCTATCTGCTTCTCATGGGCGTCGAGTACAGCAAGTACGTGAGAGGCCAGAACTGGACGCCCATCGAAGGCGAGATCATAGATTCGATCAATGGTTTGCCCCTCACCAAGTTCGAGCCCAATCGTCTGAACACCCTGGCGACGATTGCGAACTGGTCTTATGTGAAATACAAGTACACTATCGGTGAGGGCATCTATGAGAACAGCGAAGAGATGGGTCCCCATCTCACCGTGTTCGACTATATCATCGGACCCATGGCTGTGCGCTACGGCCCGGGCACTCCCATCGCTCTGATGTACAACCCTCTCGAGCCCAAAGAATCCACTTTCGGCTTCGAGGTCTTCAGACCGATCGAGACTCTCGGAGGCACAGCTTGTGTTTTCTTCGGTATCGGTTTCTTGCTTCTCTATGTCAACAGTGTCGTGAACACCGCCAATGATGACAGCAATCCCCTGGATCTAGCCGGCCCGTCACTCTTCAAAGGGCGTTGAAAGGACAGTCTAAATCTGGCTAACGCTGGTGTACAGGCGAGGATTTCTTGGTCACCTGGGTGGAGCTCTTTTCCCCTTCGGTCTCGGGATGGCTGTCCAGCATCGCCTGGACGAATCCGACGAAAAGCGGATGCGGATTGTCCGGTCTGGACTTGAGCTCGGGGTGGAACTGGCAG
>JAGQHH010000039.1 GCA_020431945.1 Cyanobacteria bacterium HKST-UBA02
GGAAGCGGATGGTGCGGGTCGCCCGGGAAACGATCTGACAGCGAGGCAGATGGGATGCCAGGCGAGCCGTGCCCTGCTCGGTCACTTTCGAGCCGTCCAGATAGAGATAGCGAAGTTGTTTCAGATGAAGGAGA
This sequence comes from Cyanobacteria bacterium HKST-UBA02, assembly GCA_020431945.1. The sequence continues at coordinate 135 of JAGQHH010000039.1, forward strand.
AACTCCATACCCTCATCGGTGACATTGGTATTGCTCAGATCGAGGCTGGAGAGCCCGGTGAGATTGACCAGATACATGAGCCCGCGATCGGTGATGGGGCTGCCGGGTAGAGTCAGATAGCGGACACTGATCAGATCTTTGATGCTGGAGAGCTCCAGATCGGTAACCGGTCTCTGTCTGAAATCAATCGAGGTGAGGGCGTTGCCATCCAGGGCCGAGAGCACCGAGACATCGGCGAGGCGGTCCACCAGCAAGTGGAGGTTCCCGAAAAGCGGGACATTCACATAACCGATGGCGTCTCCGACTTTCTTTTCCCACCAGGTGCTTTTCTCTGCTCCGGCGGTGATGAGATAGAGAGCTCCGAGGGTACGCTCGCTGGGAAAAGTTATGGTTCGTTCCTGGACTGTCATGTCAGGCCTGTGTTTCGGCGTCTCTGCTCTCTGTGGGCTTGGCGAATCGAGGCACGTTCTTATCCAGTACGATATTCCCAATATTGACTACAGGCACACCCAGATTGTTCTCCAGATCCCGGGCATACTTCTCGGCATTGACCGGGTCAGTGCCGGTGCCGATGAAGACCTTGTCGAATGGATGGGATTTCTTGAGATAGATCAAACCGTCCACCAGGCTCTCGGGCAGGATCTTGACGGTCAAGATCAGGTCGTTATGGCTGAAGGACGGGGCGATCTGCTGGGAGACCACCCTTTGCAGGAGCTCGTACATGATCCCCCGGCGCGCCTGCTCTTCTTCGGCATGATAGATGATTATCTCTTTCGGTCCGGGCTCTTCCTTCTCCAGGAGCCGGATGATCAGCGATGCCAGGGAGCGAGCCTTGGCTCCGGCGGTGCAGAGAACGAAGACCGGCAGATTCTCAGGAAGGGTGGAGAGCTGGCTGAATTTGCCGAGACCGAGCCGCAGGTCCGGAAGCTCGCGCAGGCGACCCTCGAGCACTCCGAGACGGTAGAAACACATGACCAGGAGGATGGCCAGCAGGATCTGGACGCCCAGGGTGCGTGACTCGTCGGTGGTTACCAGAAGGACACCTTCCGAGAAGAGAAGCGTGATCATGCCGATCACAGGTGGAATCGGTACTTTGGTCTTGCCCACCGGCAGGGTCCAGCTCGTCTTGAAAGGCGCTCTTTCGACCTTGAGGGGCATCTTGAAGCGCATCATGATCACGCCCAGACAGAACGAGCCCATGACTGCCAGGAAGGCCATGCCGTAGACCTGGGAGAGATGCTCGACATGACCGGGGAGCATGAAGATGAGGAAGACGGTGAGGAGCATGAAGGGCAGCACTACATAAGGGTAGCCCTGGAACATCTGGACCCGGTGTGCCCAGCGTCTGAGGAGCACCCCGGGGAGATTGCCCTGTTTGGCCATTGTGGTACAGAGACCGATACAGCCGACATAAGCAGTGTTGACAGCAGCGAAGAGAGTAGCGCCGGCGTCCACCACCAGGATATTGCGGAGCATTTCGCCGCCTTCGGCGAAAGCCAGCCCGGAAAGAAGATAATTGGCATTGGCCTGGATCTCGGCAGGCGTAAGCAGGGTCAGGCAGAGAAGAGAGGTCACCGGCGCTGTTATGCCGACGAGAATTACCACTGCCATATAGATCCAGCGCAGGGTTTTCCAGGTCGGTGTTTTGAGCTGCTCGACTATCTGGGCTGCCGATTCGAAACCGGTGATCCCCAGAAATGCCGCGGCGAAGCCATGAAGTAGATTCTGGGGCGAGATGCTCGGCAGGTCTCGATAAACGATAGAGAAGTCGACCCCGCGCTCGAAAGCCATCCAGAGCCCTTTTACATCCAGGAAGAGCAGAAGGGAGAAGTGGAAAAAGGCGATACAGAAGACTATCATCGCCGGCTCTTTGATACCGACTATATTGGCGAGACCGAAAAAGAGAACCGGAGCAAGGGCCACCGCCATGATCATCATGGTGGGCCAGTTCGAGTCGGCGCTGAAAGAATCTATATAGTACGCACCGGAAAGGGCGCTGACGGCGGCGGTTGCCAGGTAGGAAAGGATGGTCAGGGCACCGACCACCAGGGCAAGGCGCTTGCCCACGGTCTGGAGGACCATGATATAGGCGCCGCCGTTGAAGGGGCTGACCGAGCAACCTTCTTCATAAGTGCTCTTGAAAAGCCACATTACCAGGCAGACGACCAGGATGATCAGCGGTGCTGCAAAGTGGACATAAGGCAGGATGACTGCCGTTGTGTAGAAAACCGAGGTGCCGATGTCGGCGCCGACTATGGCTGCTCCCAGCCACCAGGGAAGCAGGGCCCCGGCGGCTTTGGCGAAAGACTTGGATTGTTCTGCGGCGACCCTGGCGTCTACCAGGCGATCGGTTGGCTCGCCGGCCATCCAGCCCGGGCGCTGGTTATTGGGATTTTCGGGAGAAGGCTCTGACATTTGGGTTTCCATTCAATCTCGGAGCATTATGCTCCTGTGTCAGGATAAAATCCAGAGGCCCGATCACAAATGAAATCAGACCGTCTTTCCTTTGAGGGGGCTCTTTCCCAGACCCGGAAAGACTCTCAGGACACCGAAGGCTGCCCGGATCGATATCCAGAAAGCGGTAATGATCCAGATCGCGGTGAGACCGTTGCCCGCCCCGCTCAGATAGAGAAGGCAGACACCGGTGGTAGTGGCCAGGATCATCACATTGCGGAGGAAGGCGAAGTCGCCGGTTCCCCAGTGAACTCCGTCGGTGGCGAAGGCCAGGGCATTGAGCGGCTGAGCCACAGAAGCGAGGAACCAGGCTTCCGGGAAGATACTCCTCGAAGATGGCGGCACCAGAAGATTCATGACTGCCCCGGTGGTGGAGAGCATGGCAAGGGCAAGGAGGGCGCCGGTGCCGACACTCCAGGCGAAGACATAGCTCGCTACCCGGCGAGCCTGCTCGAGATTGCCGGCGCCGATGAAAAAGCCCACCAGGCTCTGGCCGGTTATGGCGAAGCTATCCAGAAACAGGGCTGTGAAGATCCAGACCTGCCTGATGGCTTGATGGGCAGCACCGGTATCCGCACCAGCTTCGGTGGCGGCCCTGGTAGTGAGCAATAGAAAGGTAGTGAGAAGCCCGGTACGGATGAAGAGATCCCCGCCCACTCGGATGAGGGCAGTGGCTTCTGAGAGATCCAGTCCTTTCGGCGCTCCCAGATTCTTGAACACTGCGAAAAGACACCAGGCTGCTCCGAACCACTGGCTGGCGATGGTGGCCAGGGCGGCTCCGGCTATCCCCAGGGCCGGCAGAGGTCCGAATCCGAAGATCAAAACAGGATCGAGGGCGACATTCAGGATATTGATAGCGAGAGCGACTTTCATCGGGGTTCTCATATCCTGCAAGCCCCTCAGAACTCCAAATGCGGTAGCGGATATGAGGACAGCCGGCGCCGCCAGGAAGCGAATATTCATATAGGTCCTGGCATTCTCGAGAACCTCGCCGGAGGCGCCCATGAGGGCGGCTGCCTGGGAGGAGAGAAGAATGCCCGGAATCGCCACCGCCATCCCGAAAGCCAGAGCGAGAAGCAGCGCCTGGCCGGAAAGTACCGAGGCTCGCCCCTGATCATTGCCTCCCCAGCTCTGGGCTACCTGGGTCTGGGAGCCGATACCCAGAAAATTGAAAATCCAGAGAACGCTCGAAAGCGTGATGGTGCCCACTCCCAGTCCGGCGAGACTGGCGGCGCCGAGCTTCGCCACGAAGGCTGTATCCACGAGCCCGGTGAGGGGCTCGGCGATCATCGAAACGAGCACCGGCAGGGCCAGGGCAATGAGGGTGCGATTGGGTCTGGCGATAAAGCTGTGTTCCTGGTCGGTCATCTATTTCTAAGCTGGAAAGGAAACAGTAATTCTCGTGCCCTTGCCGTCGCTTCCTTCGCTGACGGAGATGGAGGCGTTATGGGCGCGGGCGATCTCGGTGACGATAGCCAGTCCCAGACCGCTACCCGGTACATCCAGATCGGAGCCGGTGACCCGGTAGAATCGCTCAAAAACCCGGTCTCGCTCGCCTTCCGGAATGCCGATCCCGTCGTCCTCCACCACCAGCTCGATGGCACCATTGCCTGAAGGGGCGACGCTTATCATCACCCGGCCGCCGGGATGATTGTATCTGATAGCGTTCTCGAGAAGATTGGTGAAAAGCTCTTGAATCCCCACCCTGTCTCCCAGGACGAAACAGGGATGCTCGGAGGCCAGGAAGTCTAGCTCCACTTCCCGGGCGATGGACTCGGGCACGATCTCTTCGGTGACATCGGAGACAGCGATATTCAGATCCACCTGCTCGAAGGCGTTTTGAGTGGCAGAGTGCTCGGCCTTGGAGAGGCTGAGCAATTGCTGGACCGTGCGGGTCATGCGCTCGATGCCGCCATCGAGCTGTTTGAGCAGGTCCTTGATGCTCTCGGGGTCGGATTCTTTTTTAGCCAGATCGGCATAGGTCTTCAAGCCTGCCAGAGGCGTGCGGAGCTGGTGGGCGGCATTGGAAGCGAAACGGCGCTGCCGGGCTATGTCTTCCCGGGCACGGGCGAGAAGGTCGTTGAGGGATACGAGAAAAGGCCCCACCTCCTCCGGGGCTTCGCCCTGATCGATCGGTGATAGATCCCTGGGGTCCCGGCGGGCGACAGCGGTGGTGATATTCTCCAGGGGCTTGATCCCCTTGGTGACGCCTACTCTTACTGCCACTACCGCCGACACTATCAATATGAGCTGGGGAAGGACTATCCCGGCAAGGATCTGCTGGGTGAGCTCCCGGCGGGCGTTGCGGGTCTCGGCGACCTGTATGATCACCGATCCCATCGGGCTTTCCGGCGCCAGCATTCTTATGACGCCCACCCTGAGCTCGCGACCAGAGACGTGCTCCATCCTGAAAACGGCTTTTTCGCCTACAGCCGGAGCCTCTCTTGGAGGTGGAAGAATAGCATCGCCAGCCAGTCTCAGACCGTCCGGGGAAAAGACCTGGAAATAGAAATCATCTCTGTAATTGTGCCTGAATATATCGAGCACTTCCCGGGGAATGTCGGCGGTGACCTTTTCGCCCCTGACTCTTATTCGACCCGCCACAGAGTCGGCGGAGTTGAGGAGCTGGCGGTCATACAGGCTTCTGGCGAAGTGATCGGCGATCAGATAGGTGAAAGCGACCGATACCACTAGCAGTGTCATCAGCGGCACCATCAGCCAGAGCATCAGCTTTTTTCTGATCGAATTGTTCATCAATTTTGAGGTGTCTCGAGAAGATAGCCGAGACCCCGGATGGTCCTGATATTGGTCCCGGATTCCTCGAGCTTTTTACGAAGTCGATGAACGATGATCTCGATGGCATTGAAGCTGATCTGCTCTTCCCAGCTCGAGAGATGCTCTCTGATCTGGTTCTTGTTCACGACTTTTCCGATTCTCTGGAGCAGCAATTCCAGAACTTCGACTTCTCTGGCGGAGAGCTCCACCGGCTCGCCTTTCACTGTCATGCGCCGGCCTAAGGTGTCGAAACAGAATTCGCCATGCCTGATCTCGGTGAGATTGCCCCAGTTCTCTTTGCGTAGAAGGGCTCGCACTCTCGCTTCGAGCTCGGCGAGATGGAAGGGCTTGGTCATATAGTCGTTGGCCCCGAGATCGAGACCGGTAACCCTGTCCTCCAGGGTGTCCCGGGCTGTGAGGATGAGGACCGGCGTGGCCTTGCCTCGCTCTCTGAGCCTGGTCAGGACCTCCAGTCCGTCCATCTCGGGCAGACCGAGATCGAGAACGAGAAGATCGTAGTCGGTGCCGACCAGGGCCCGGTCCGCATCCATACCGGTCCTGACATGATCGACTACATAGCCGTTCTGTGTGAGAGCCAGGCTCACTCCGTTGCTCAGCATCTGATCGTCTTCCACCAGTAGAATGCGCATTTTCTGAGCTCCTTGCCGGTTAAGGTCTTCAATGGGCTTACTCGATGATAACAAACCTGGCATTTCAAGGGGGCGGGCTCCACCTATATATTTGAGCTCTATTACTTATTCATTTACTGCATAATCTGCGGCGCACAATCTGCTATCCTTTTCGGTTCGTTCAGGTAGAAAGAAGTCGGAGACGACGGAGAGTAAGACTATGCAGACCGCCGGACAAGTCGAAAACAGAATCAAAGAGCTGACAAAGCATGGCCAGTCGATCTGGCTCGATTTCATCGCCCGCAAGTTCGTCCGGGATGGCGAGCTCAAGCGGCTGGTGGAAGAAGATGGTGTCCGCGGCGTAACCTCCAATCCTTCTATTTTCGAGAAGGCCATCGCCGGCGGCGACGAGTACGCCGAACAAATGGACGAGCTCTTCGAGAATCTCAAGCTCGACGCCAATGATGTTTATGAAGAGCTGGCCATCGCCGATATCAAGGATGCCTGCGATGCGCTCCGCACTGTCTACGAAGAGACCGTGGGTCGGGACGGCTATGTGAGCATGGAAGTCTCCCCGCTGCTGGCCGCCGATACCGAAGCGACAATCTCGGAAGCCCGGCGCCTCTGGAAAGCCGTTGACAAGCCAAACCTGATGATCAAAGTGCCCGGTACGCAAGAAGGAATTCCGGCGGTGGCGACCCTCATCGGCGAGGGAATCAATGTCAATGTCACGCTTCTTTTCGGGCAGAAGACCTATGCCCGGGTAGCTGAGGCCTATATGACCGGTCTCGAGACCTATGCAAAAGAGCATAGCGATCTCAGCAAGATCGCCAGCGTGGCCAGCTTCTTCGTCAGCCGGATCGATTCGGCGGTGGACAAGCTGCTTCAAAAAGTAATCGATAACGCCGAGACCGAGAAAGACAAGAAATCGGCGGGCCATCTTTTCGGCAAAATCGCCGTTGCCAATGCCAAGCTCGCTTATCAAATCTATCGCGATCTTTTCACCAGCGAGCGCTGGAAGGCGCTTGTTGCCAAGGGCGCGCGTCCCCAGCGTCTGCTCTGGGCGAGCACCAGCACCAAGAATCCCGACTACAAAGATACTCTCTATGTCGACGAGCTGATCGGCAACGAGACCGTCAACACCCTGCCCCTGGCTACCCTGAATGCTTTCAAGGACCACGGCACGGCCCAGGACGTCCTGGACAAGAGTCTCGAAGAAGCGAAAGAACAGGTGGAGACTCTCGGCAACCTTGGCATCTCTCTCGATGAAGTCACCGATCAGCTGGTGGTGGAAGGCGTGGATTCTTTTGCCGACGCTTTCCGCAAGCTCCTTGCTGCTGTGGAGGAAAGACGCGTTTCGACCCTGCCGGATCTGACACCTTCCATGACTTTCCACCTGCCCGAGAAGTTCGAGAATGAGCTTGCTTCCCTGGTGGAAGACTGGCAGTCAGAAGACAAAGTCAAAAAGCTCTGGTCCCGGGACAGCTCCCTGTGGACCGGCCAGGATGAAGACAAGTGGATGGACTGGCTTCATGTAGTCGACGACCAGCTCGGCGAGCTCAGTAAATTCCATGCCCTGGCCGAAGAATTGAAGGACGGTCATTTCACCGATGTGCTCCTTCTTGGAATGGGCGGCTCCAGTCTCTGTCCCGAGGTCATGTCTCTGACCTTCGGAAGAATGCCAGGTTTCCCGCGTTTTCAGATCCTCGACTCCACCAATCCGGATCAGGTTAAAGCCCGCGAAGAGTCCATCGATCTCGAGCACAGTCTCTTCGTGGTAGCTTCCAAATCCGGCACGACACTCGAGCCCAACATCTTCATGGACTATTTCTTCCACCGCATGAAAGAGACAGTGGGCGAAGAGAAAGCCGGCGAGCACTTCATCGCCATTACCGATCCGGGCTCCAGGCTCGAGGAAGTGGCAAAGGCTTCGAAATTCCGCCATATCTTCCATGGCTATCCGGCAATCGGCGGCCGTTATTCAGCGCTTTCCGATTTCGGCATGATACCGTCGGCGATGATGGGTATCGATGTCTGCCGTTTTCTCAGCTCCACCAGAGAGATGGTGGAAGCCTGTTCCGCCTGGTCGCCGGTGAAGAAGAACCCCGGCGTCCATCTCGGTCTGCTTCTCGGTCTCTGCGCGAAAGCCGGCAGAGACAAAATGACCATCCTCACCTCGGAGTCGGTATCCGATCTCGGAGCCTGGCTCGAGCAGCTTGTCGCCGAGTCCACCGGCAAGGACGGCCGGGCAATCATCCCGGTGGATCGCGAGCTCATCGGCTCGCCTGATTCCTACGGCGATGATCGTATCTTCGTCTGTCTCAAGCTCGAGTCCGATTCGGTGGGCGCCCTCGATGACGCTATCGAGTCGCTGATCGAAGCGGGACATCCGGTGGTGCGGATTAATATCGCCGACAAACTCGATCTCGGTCAGGAATTCTTCCGCTTCGAGATCGCCACGGCGGTAGCCGGCTCGATTCTCGAGATCAATCCTTTTAACCAGCCAGACGTGGAAGCCAGCAAGGTCGCCTCCCGGGCCCTCACCAAGGCGTATGAGACCGCCGGCGCTTTCCCGCCGGAAGAGCCTCTTTTCGAGGACGAATGCTGCAAGCTCTTCGCCGATCAGGAGAATTCCGCTTATCTGAAGGAAGCCACCGGCGAGGATCAGAGCCTCGGCTCTTATATCAACGCTCATCTGGGTCGCCTGGGCAAAGGGGATTATTTCGCTCTTCTGGCTTATGTCAATATGACCGAAGCGAACGAGCGTCTTCTCCAGAACATCCGGCATGCCGTGCGTGATGCCCGCAAGACTGCTACCTGTCTGGGCTTCGGTCCGCGCTTCCTGCATTCCACCGGCCAGGCTTATAAGGGAGGTCCGGACACCGGCGTCTTCCTGCAGATCACCAGCGATCACGAGAGCGACCTGGCCGTGCCCGGTCACAAGTACTCTTTCGGTGTGGTGGTGGACGCTCAGGCCCGCGGCGATCTGGAAGTACTGGTGGAGCGCAAGCGTCGGGTGTTGAGAGTGCATCTCGGCAAAGACATCAACGAAGGACTGCGCAAACTGCAAAAGGCACTGGTGAGGTAACTATGGAGATTATTCTTGCTGGCGATATCGGCGGCACCAAGACCAGCCTGGCATTTTTCAAGGCTAAAGATGGTGAGCTCGAGACGGTCGTCGAGAAGCACTATTCGAGTCAGGAGTATAAAACCCTCGACGATCTGGTCCGGGTATTCTTCGATGAGCACCAGGAGAAGGTCCGTTATGCATGCCTGAGCATTGCCGGTCCGGTGATCAACGGCACCTGCAAGACCACTAACCTCCCCTGGAGTGTCGATGCCCGGGAGGTCGGTCGCAATCTCGGTCTCGAGACTCTCTGGCTGATCAACGACCTGGAGGCCAATGCTCACGGTATCACTCACCTGAGTCCCGAGTCTTTCGAGATTCTCCATGAAGGCAAGCCCGGAATGCGGGGCAACGCCTGTGTGGTCTCGGCCGGCACCGGTCTGGGAGAAGCCGGGATGTTCTGGAACGGCGACGGGTTCATTCCTTTCGCTTGCGAAGGCGGTCATACCGACTTCGCTCCGCGCAGCGACGAGCAGATCGAGCTGCTCAAATATATCCGTCGGGATCACCAGCATGTGAGCTATGAGCGGCTTCTTTCCGGGATGGGCCTGCACAACATCTATTCCTTCCTGCGTGATACCAATCGCATGGAAGAGCCCGAATGGCTCGCTCATGCCCTGGCCAGCGTCGACGATCAGTCGGCAGCCATATCGCAGTACGCCGTGGAAGGTCAGAGCGAGATCTGCTCTAGAGCCCTGGACATCTTCGTGGAGATCTATGGAGCCGAGGCCGGTAACGCCGCTCTCAAATTCATGGCTTACGGAGGCGTCTTCATCGGTGGTGGCATCGCTCCCAAGATAGTGGAACGTCTCAAGAGTCCGCTCTTCCTCGACTCATTCCTGGGCAAGGGCCGCATGCGGGCTCTTATGGAATATATGCCTGTGAAAGTGATCATGAAATCGCGAGCGGCGCTCATAGGCGCTGCCCGATGCGCCATGCTCAAATCAGGGCAGATGCTTGCCACTGCTTCGGTGTCCTCTTGAGTCGGGAGAGCTGATCCGCAGTGTTCGATCAAGAATCGATGCAGCCGTGGCTCAAGCCGCAAAAGGCACCGTTCGCCACTTATCTCCTGATCATCGCCAATATCGCGGTCTATATCGCCATGTGCGTTGCCAGCCGCGGGGACGGGATATTCCAGCCGAGCTCGGCCTTGCTTCTCGAATACGGTGCCAATTATTCTCCATTCACCCTCAACCATGAAGAATGGCGGCTCTTCACCTGCTTTTTCGTGCATATCGGCCTGCTCCATCTGTCCATGAATATGTCGGTGCTCTTTCTCATCGGCCGGATCTGCGAAGGTCTTTTCGGCAGGGTCCGCTACTTGCTCGTTTATCTGCTCTCCGGTCTCGGGGGCTCGCTTCTCAGTGTGATCGCCAACCCCGATACTCTTTCGGCCGGAGCCTCCGGGGCGGTTCTCGGTCTCATGGGTGCTTTCCTGGCTTTCGTTCGCGCCTACAGGGAAGATGTCGGCGAGGGTATGTACAGGGACGCGGTCCGCTCTTCTCTTATGTACCTGGCGGCTTGCACCGTATTCGGTTTTGCTGTGCACGCCGATCACGCCGGACATTTCGGCGGGTATCTAGCCGGTTTCCTTTTCGGCACCGCCCTGGTGCCGGCCAAAAAAGGCGAGGGGAAGCCTCTTCTTGATCTCCTGGTCTTTCTTT
>JAGQHH010000449.1 GCA_020431945.1 Cyanobacteria bacterium HKST-UBA02
CCGGTTGCGGATCTGGTTGTGGATCTGGTTGTGGATCCGGCTGGGGATCTGGTTGCGGATCTGGCTGAGGCTCTGGCTGCGGATCTGGCTCCGGGTCCGGTTGCGGATCCGGCTGGGGTTGACCGCCACCACCACCACCGCTACCGCCATTGCCGAGATTGGCGATGAGGGTGGTCATCTGGGGAGTATCCACACCATTGCTGGGCTGCACGCCGAACATATAGCCCTCCCACCAGGGACCGGCGGACCAGTACGTATAGCCCGACCAGACATCACTGTTCTGATGCATGTACTGGAGCATCGCGCTTAGACTGGCCAGGGCGCCGGGGTCCGATGTGACACCGATCTCGCTCAAGAATGCCTTGCGACCATTGCTCCGGCACCAGGCGGTGAAGCCGCTCAGGGTAGCCACCGCATCGGTGGGACTCAGATAATCGGTATGCTGCCCGGAGCCGTCATAGTCGAGATACTGGTGCACGTCATAAGAGTAGTTATTGAGTGGATCGGTAACATTGATCATGACGCTGGCGTTGACATCGAGGAAATTCTTCGGATGCATCCAGTAAGTCGAAGGCACCAGGATATGATTGGTGGCACCGGTGGCGCGGATGGCATTGATGGCTGCCTGGTCGGAAGCAAGCCAGGTCTGCGCCGTCATATTAGAGCCTACCGGCTCGTTCATCAATCCGAAGATCACCTTGGGATTATTTTTGTAGTGATTGGCAAGACGTGTCCAGAGATCGGCGAAGACCGAATTGGGCAGCCCCCCGCTGGTACCGATTGTAGTATTGAAATAAGCACCGTAATTGTGGGGATCGATCACGGTGGATAGCCCCTTGGCCGTCGCCCGTGCCACCACGGCATCGAGCCTGGCCAGCTCGGCAGCGTCGAACTCACCGTTGGCCTGGCGCTGAAGCCTCTCCCAGGAGAACGGCACTCTGATGGTGTTCATTCCTTTGGAAGCGAAATAATCGACATCCTGGTCGCGTGGATAAACATAATTGATGTTGACGGTGCCCGGCTGCACCTGAGGAGCCCACTCGGCTCCGGATATATTGACTCCCTCATAAGTCATATCGGCCCGGGCGGCAGTAGTCGTAGCAAAGAAAGAAAGAGCCAGAGCAACGAAATGAAGGCTCAGGGGCCTGGGCCCTTGAGTGAACAATGATGATGGCATAGTAAGGCCCTCCCGAAAAGGCAACGCATGACTGCGACTTGAAGACGCATTCAGCCCGACGTACCGCACGGCGGTTCGTCTTCGATGTCACAAATTTTCCAGGAGACTTACTCAGTGTAAGCCCAAATCCGAGAAACGAGTAACGGCAGCCGGAAAAAATCTCTCCCGATCTCTCAAAACCCGCCAGAGTCGCCACTTTACAATTGCTAACATTGCATACATGGATAAAAGACCTTTACTCTCGAACTGTCATTCGTATCGATCCAGCTCATCGCTCAGATCGGCAAGAAGCTGCTCTATAGTTGGTATGACTCCCTGGTCCGAGGCAAGGTAAAAGATGCATGGCAGGATTCCATCATCCAGAAGCTCGGGAAGAAGTACCCCTACAAACTCTTCCAAACTGATTGGCAAAGGCTCGTATCCTTCCCAGCCTTCTCGAGCACACAGCTCTGCATATTCCCTGGCAGGCCAGAGAGGAAATACTACCTGATCATCATCGTTGGTAGCAGCCAGGGCCCAGCCATCCTGGTCGAGTCCCCAGACTTCCTCCTGGTCGACTACGACCTTGATGAAATGCTCGTATCGCTTCGGGCCGGATAAGGCCGTTACTGCTTCGATTTGCTTTGGGCTGAGTCTCACTATTTCAACTTCAAGGCTGGAAAAGAGAATTTTCAATGTAGCACAAAAAGAGCCGCCCGGGGCTCCTGGATTTCCCGGACGGCTCTATCTGTCAGGACAATGAGCTGAGTCAGAGGCCTACCGGAAGCCTTTAGCCATTGCCGGTGCCTGTCAGCATTCTTGTCCAATTTTTAGAAGACTAATGAAAGAAGAAGAATCTCAATCGATCTAACCGGAGCGGTTCTTCGAAGCTGCCGTGTTCTTGATCATCGAATTCTCCTTTGCATTTGTTATGCTTGATCCATTACTTATATTATCTATTATGCAGACATCAAGAAAACGTCAAAATGCAAGCCCTGCATGTAAGATCGATGTTAACCAACTTTCGTATGATGCCATGGACGATATCATCGCATTGATGTCATATACAATACCAGCACAAAACGACGAGCAGGAACATATTCCTGCTCGCCGCTCGATCGTCCGTTGGAATCAGGCTTGTTTAGCCGAGGTCTTCCTCCGCTCCAGGCGCGCCGCTGTCGCTGGTCACCGGTGCATCCGGGGCTCCGGCGTCACCTTTCATTTTGTGGAACCCACGCTTGCCATGGAAACTTTTTCCATGGAAACTTCTTCCATGATGACGGCCGCCCATGAGACCTCTCGACAAGAACTTCTTGCGGAGCTCTGACTTCTGCTCGTCGGTCAGCACAGCCATGCGGTCTGCTATGAAGCCGGCACGAGCCGTCGAGATCTCATCCTTGACACCATTGATCTTTGTCTGCAAAGCAAGCAGATCGGATTTGCTGGTATCAGGTTTGGTGACAGCGTCTCGGAACTGATCTTTGAGTGTCTTCAGCTCTGCATACTTTGGAGAGATCTCGCTCTTGAAGCCAAGCTTCAAAGTGTTCATCTTCTCGAGTTGATCGTCGCTGAGACTCTTCATCAATCCGCCTCGACAACCTCCGCCGGGGCACGAGCCGGGACCGGCACCGGGGGCGCGAGCCGCCAGGGTGGCACCACTATCTACTACGGTCACTGGGTCAGCCGAAGCGGGCAGTAGAGCCAGACCGGAAATCGCGAAGGACATCGCTGCCAGTATGGATACCTTGGATAGTTTCATTACAGTAGTCTCCTTTTTCCTAGATTTAGAAGTAGTTGAGCAGGTTGCTCAGAACGCCGTTACTGACAGGGGTGTAATAGGGATTGTTGACATTGTTGAGGTTGTTGTAATACGGATAGTTGATGGGCTGGCCGTATACTTGATTTTGCCAGTTATTGGCCATGCGTCTCTGGTGTTTCATGTTGTTTCGGTAGGCCTGGCGGGCATGCTTCTGACCGTTGTTCCAGTTCTGACCGTTGTTCCAGTTCTGACCGCTGTTCCAGTTCTTGCCGTCACAAGCAGAAGCTGGCAGGGCAGTCGCAGCAAGCATGAGTGCACCAGCCATAAGCGCCAGGTAATTTCGTTTCATTTCTCTTTCCTCCAATTTCTCAGGCTTGCTTACTACGACGATAGCTTTCCTGAAAAGATTCCTTCTATTTCCTTAGATTCGTTTAATTTTTGAACCATTATCCTTGTTTTTCGGGGCTTCCCAGGCATAATAGTTGAAAATCCAAACAATCCAACCTTTCACGTATCTCATGACGCAGGATTTCGATTCGAGTTCCATCCCGGAAGGAATGAAAATTCCGGGATTTCTTCTCACCCAGTCCGGCAGGATTATCATCGAAGCCATAGCCGAGACCCTGAAGCCCATGGGACTGGTCACCATGGAATTCGGTCTGATGCGAATCCTTACTGTATACGGACCGATCAACCAGCAGACCCTGGCTGCCAAGTACAACCTGGACCGAACCCGGGTCACCCAGCTTGTGGACAGTATGGAGGACAAAGGTCTGGTTACCCGGCAGAAAGACCCCCGGGACCGGCGATCCAATCTTATCCATCTCACCCCGGCCGGCAAGCGTCTCTTCACCCGGGCAGTCAAGCAGGTGACCAGGTGCCAGAACGAGTTCCTGAAGCCTCTATCCGGAGAAGAGTGGGAGCAGCTCAAGAGCCTCCTGGTGAAGCTCCTGGAATATCACACCAGCCGGTGACCAGGCTCAATTCCGAGAGTCGTCTATAATCCGGCCGTCCTTGAGACGAACCACCCGGCGAGCATGGCTGGCCACTTCCTGATCGTGGGTGACAAGCACCAGGGTAAGCCCCCGGTCATTCAACTCTTTCAGGAAAGTCATGATCTCCGATGAAGTGTGGCTGTCCAGGGCTCCGGTGGGCTCATCCGCCAGTAGCACCTGGGGGTCGTTGACCAGGGCGCGGGCGATGGAGACTCTCTGCTGCTGCCCCCCGGAGAGCTCGCTGGGACGGTGGCTGATACGATCCCCCAGACCGACCAGGCGGAGCATAGTGGTGGCGCGCTCAAGCCTCTGCTCGTAGGGCACCCCGGCATAGACCAGGGGAAGCATTACATTTTCCAGGGCGGTCATTCTCGGAAGCAGGTTGAATTGCTGGAAGACGAAACCGAGCTTGCGATTGCGTATGGCGGCCAGGGCATCCTCGTCGTAGTCCTCTACCTGCACGTCATCGAGAGTATAGGTGCCGGAGGTCGGTCCATCCAGACATCCTATTATGTTCATCAAGGTTGATTTGCCCGAGCCCGAAGCTCCCATTATGGCGATGAACTCGCCCTGGGCTATCCGCAGGGTGACATCGGAGAGAGCATGGACCGGCTGGGAGCGCAGGGCATAGACACGGCAAATATTCTTCAGATCGATCAAGCGTCCTCCTATTCCGACCTGAGCGCGTCTATCGGGTCGAGCCTGGAGGCTCGACGCGCCGGATAGATCCCGAAAAAGAGGCCAACCAGGATCGACGTAAAGAAGGCGATTATCACCGACCAGGCGGTCACCACAGTTTCGTACTGGACCACGGACTTCAAACCATAAGCGCCGAGATAACCGAGCGCTATACCGAACATTCCTCCTGCCAGGGAGAGGACCGCCGCCTCGACGACGAACTGCAGCATGATATCGGACTGCCTGGCGCCTACAGCCTTTCTGATCCCGATCTCCCGGGTGCGCTCGGTGA
>JAGQHH010000450.1 GCA_020431945.1 Cyanobacteria bacterium HKST-UBA02
GGTATCGTCGGTGATTTCGGAGCCCTTGCCGCCCATGATCCCGGCGGCGCCTACGACGCTGTCGCGATCGGCGATTACGAGAACTTCCGGAGAGAGCTCGCGCTCGCGGCCGTCGATGAATTCGAGCTTTTCGCCGGGACGAGCGCGCCTGGCGCAGAGATAAGGCTGGGCGAGCCTGTTCATATCGTAAGCGTGCAGGGGCTGCCCGAGCTCGAGCATGACATAGTTGGTTATATCGACGATATTGTTGATGCTCCGGACGCCCACCGATTCGAGCCTGCGAGTCATCCAGGCCGGGGCCGGACCGACTTTCAAGCCTTCGATTCTGGATACGCTGAAATAGCCGCAGTCGGTCAGGGATTCGTCTTCGATCTCGATCTCGAAAGGCTGGCAGCCGCTCTTGAAGTCGGGCTCGGGGATCGAAAAGGCGCTGGCGCGGAATGGGCGACCGGTCAGGGCTGCTACTTCCCTGGCCAGACCGAGGACACAGAGGGCGTCTCCCCTGTTCGAGCGAGGCTCTACATGCAGGACCCAGTCCGGTGTCAAGCCGAGATGGGTGATCAGGTCTTTGCCCAGGGGCAGCTCGCCATCGCCATTGGCCGGCAGAATGAGGATTCCTTCACTGTCACCGCTTGTAATACCAAGCTCCGGTGGCGAGCAGAGCATGCCGTTGCTCTCCACGCCCCTGATCTCCGATTGCTTTATCGGCAGAGGCTCGCCGGTCTTGCGATTGAGGACCACGGCACCGGGCAGGGCAACGGGGATTTTCTGACCGACTTCGATATTGAGAGCGCCGCAGACGATCTGCAGGGGCTCGTCGCCTTCTTTGATTCTGGTGCGGGTGAGCCGGATCTTGTCGGCATTGGGATGT
Organism: Cyanobacteria bacterium HKST-UBA02; assembly: GCA_020431945.1. The sequence goes on from JAGQHH010000450.1 coordinate 872, forward strand.
GTATGAATCTCTTCGATGCGACCGACAACTACCGGACCGGTGATGCTGACTCCGACCCGCTCTACTTCCTCGACCTCGAAAGCGCCCATGGTGAGACGCTCCGCCACTTCTTGCGGCGTCAGCCCGTCGAGATCGACGAAGTCGCACAACCAGGAGTAGGAGAGTTTCATGCGGGCCCCTCTTAGAATTGCCTCAGGAAGCGAAGGTCATTGGCGAAGAAATAACGAATGTCATTGATCCCGTATTTGAGCATGGCCAGCCGCTCGACCCCCATGCCGAAAGCAAAGCCCGTATAGACTTCCGGATCGATTCCGACACCCCTGAGCACTTCCGGGTCCACCATGCCGCAGCCGAGCAACTCCAGCCAGCCGCGATTGCCGCAGGTTCGGCAGCCCTGTCCCTCGCAGAATGGGCACTGGCTATCGAGTTCGGCGGATGGCTCGGTGAATGGAAAGAAGTCAGGTCGAAACCTGGTCAGGACCGGCTTGCCGAAAAGAGTCTGGATAAAGGCATTGAGAGTGCCTTTCAATTGACCGAAAGTGACGCCCTCGTCCACGAGCAGCCCTTCGATCTGGTGGAACAGCGGGTATTTTCGAGCATTTACCTCTTCGTTTCGGTAGACGCGGCCGGGAGAGATTATCCGCAGAGGCGGCCTTTTCCTCTCCATGACCCGGATCTGAACCGTGGAGGTCTGGCTGCGCAGGAGGACTTTCTCCCCGGCGTCGGTATAGAAGGTGTCCTGCTCGTCTCTTGCCGGATGGCTCGGAGGCGTGTTCAGGGCGTCGAAATTGTAATAGTCTGTTTCCACCTCCGGACCGTCTTCGACATTGAAGCCCATGCCGTAGAAAACTTCGATGATCTCTTCGGTGATTCTGGTGAGGGGGTGGATATGGCCGAGACGCACCCTGGTGCCCGGAGCGGTTATGTCGATCGCTTCCGCTTTCAGCCGTTCTGCCAGAGATGCTTCGAAGAGGGCCTTCTCGCGCTCTTCCACCGCTTCAGTGAGGACGCGCTTGACTTCGTTGGTCTTCTGCCCCACCGCCGGTCTGACATCTTTGTCCAGCTTGCCCAGTCCTCTGAGGATGGCTGTGAGCTCGCCCTTCTGACCGAGATAGCGGAGCCGCAGCCCTTCCAGCTCACCGGAATCGGCGGCGCTCTCGATGGCGGTGAGCCCTTCGCTCTCGATGCTATTAAGCATTGTTATGGGGTCTTCTGTCATGGAGTTAAAGGTACCAGACGGACGCCCGGACCCCGGCTGCCGGGGGCGGATTTTGAGCAAATGTATAGATTCAAGTACAATGCCAGGCCCCTTTTTCGATTCAGGAAACCCATGGCTCCCAGACGCAGGCTCAAGAGCAGAAAACCCACGATTCCCACCACCCGGGTCTCGGTGGTGGTTGTCAGCAAGGAGGGGATACTGCTTGTAAAGCACAAGAAAGCCGGCAAGCTCTACTGGGTCCTTCCCGGCGGCAGGCTGGAGTACGGCGAGACCTTCGAGGAGTGCGCCGTGCGGGAGGTCCGGGAAGAGACCGGTCTCGATGTCGAAGTGGAGCGCTTTCTCTATCTTTCCGAAGCGATCGCCCCGGACCGCAGCCGGCACATCGTCAATGTCTTCTTGAAAGCCCGGATCACAGGTGGCACCATCCAGGTCGGAGACGAGCCTGTCCTGGCCGGAGTGGACTTCGTCGGCCTCGCCGAGCTCGAGAGCATGGAGATCTTCCCGCCGGTCCGGGAAGAGGTTCTGGATGGCCTGAGGAGATCCTTTGCCCGGGACATCCAGTATCTGGGCAATATCTGGGTGTAGCGGCATGTAGTATGATAGTCGGCTACCCAGAGACGTCGACAGGGAGACAGCACAATGCCTCAACAGAAGGGTGTCAAAAGAGCCAGAAAAGTTCTGGCCCGTAGCCGCAAGCTGAAAGAGCGCGCCCGGCAAGCCAATTTCAAGAGACTCGAGCGTGAAGCCGAAGAGCCTCAAGAAGCGGCCGGCAAAGAAGAATCCAAAGACTGAGCCGGCTCAGAGCCAGTCGTCGCCATAGGTGAAGGAGACTCCGCCTATGTTGATCTCGTTGCCTGTTTCGATGCCCTCCGAAAGGAGGGCATCTATTATTCCCATGGCTTTCAAGCTCGTGTAGAGATGATGGATCGACTCCGGGTCTCTCAAATTGGTGACCGAGACCAGTCTTTCCGGTCGGTCGCCGGTGACGAAAAAGATCTTGCGCGAGCGTACTATGTCGAACCTTCCGTCCGGCTTGGCAAAGGCGAGGTCGTCCGGAGCCAGCTCCAGGGGCGTCTCTTCCTCCTTCGCTGCTTCTTTCGCCTGGTCGACCAGCTCGGCCATGCGGCCGGTAAGGGGCTGGGTTCCTTTCACAGTAGCCGCCGAGAGCAGGAAAACTTCCATCTCGGGACGTGCTGATTGCACTGATTCTTTTATGCGTTCCGCCTCATCCGCTTCGACGATGTCGGTTTTGTTGAGGGCGAGAAGCACCGGGAGGCTCTTCAAGAGCTCTCCATACAGGGCGATCTCGTTTTCGATGGTGGCGATGTCTTCCAGGATCGTCTCGGAGGAGATGTCCACCAGATGGACCAGCACCCTGGTGCGCTCCAGGTGCTTGAGAAAGCGATGACCGAGACCGACGCCTTCCGAAGCCCCTTCGATGAGTCCGGGGATATCGGCAAGGACTATGTCTCTGCCGTAGTCGAGAGCGATGACTCCGAGATTGGGCTCGATTGTGGTGAAAGGATAGTCGGCAATCTTCGGGCGGGCGGCGGTGAGAACCGATAGCAGGGTCGACTTTCCGGCGTTAGGCAGGCCGACCAGCCCGACATCGGCAAGGACTTTGATGACCAGTTTCAACTGTCTCACCACCCCGGGTTGTCCCGGTTCGCAGTGATGGGGCGACCGCTTGGTTGGTGTGGCCAGGAGGCTGTTGCCCCTGCCTCCCTTGCCGCCCTGGGCGACCATGATGGTCTGATCGGGTCTGACCAGATCGGCGACGGTGGCACCGGTCTCGAGGTCGGTGACGGTGGTGCCGGTGGGCACGGGGATGATCAGATCCTGGCCGTTCTTGCCGTGCTTGTTCTTGGAGCCGCCTTTCTGACCGTGCTCGGCTTGAAATTTACGATTGTAATGAAAGTCCAGAAGCGTATTTCTGTCGTTGGTGGCTTTTAGAATTACATCCCCGCCCCTGCCACCGCTGCCGCCTGCCGGCCCGCCCATGGGCTCGTACTTCTCCCGGCGCCAGGCCACCATGCCATTGCTCCCGTCTCCGGAGCGTACTTCGATCACTGCCTCATCTATAAACCTGGACATCGTTCTTATTTGTTTTTTCGGGGAACATAAAATAATGGGTTATCGAGCTTAGTCTACATTTTTTATATACTTATGACTGGAGTGCATCACTTTTCGGTAATCCTGCTTGAAACAAAAGATCGGAAGAAGACCATCTGGAGGAGAGGACCTTGGAAGAGAGAATCACTGTTCACGAGAAGGCTAGAGGCGAGACCATCAACGTCTACATCGGCGAATATCGCGGCACCAAATACCTTCACATTCGTGAATGGTATGTCGACAAGGATCAAGAAGAGAAGCCGACGAAGAAGGGAGTGGCTATTCCCCTCGAGAAGATCGAGGCTCTCAGAGATGCCATCGAGCGTCTCGTGCCTAACGCAGAGAAGTAGACGCCCTCAGGAGATTCTCGTTCTCAGATGACCATTAGTGCACGGTTTTTGGCAGTGCTGACGTTCCTTTGGTTCGTCAGCATTTCTTTATCAGTCGCCGGCGTACAGGCGGCTGATAATGATAGCAGCATAGCAATTTCGAACAGCAATCCGCGGCAGGGAGAGACCCTGAGTATATCGGTGCCGAGATCCCTGGCGGAGAGTTCCGGAGATGCCACCGTAAGCTTCGCCGGCGAGAAGATCCCGCTCTATCCTGCTGCCGACGGCGCCAATACTCTCTCGACACTGATCGCCGTACCGGCGGACCTGGACCCGGGTCCCCAGCCCCTCACTATATGTGGTGCTGAGCGCCAGCTCAAGGTCATAGACGCTCATTTTCCGACGCAGACCCTCAGGCTGCCTCCCAAGAAAAACAACTTCAACGCTTCCCCGGGCGAGAAAGAAGCGATCAAATCAGCCAAAGAAGAAGTGGTTCAAGAGCGATTCTGGCAGGGCAAGTTCAAGTACCCGGTGAAAACCGTGAAGTTCTCTTCGCGCTTCGGCCTGGGCCGGGTGGTCAACGGCAAGCGCCTCAAGGACTATTATCATTCCG
>JAGQHH010000451.1 GCA_020431945.1 Cyanobacteria bacterium HKST-UBA02
TCCCGAGAAATACGTCTATGACGTCGCGGGGCACCCGAAGATTCTTGCCAAGGATCTTGCCAAGAACCTCGCCACCCAGGCTGCTATCTTCAAGCCTGTTTTCTGTCTCGGTCAGAAAGTCCATACCCTGACCCGCTTCGAGCATGAAGGCGAAATGCTCTGGAAGGTCGAGACCGACAAAAATGAAGACCATATAACCAAGACTGTTCTGCTTGCCCTGGGTGCCGGAGCCTGTGTTCCCAAGAGACTGGATGTCGACTATCCGGATGACTGGGAAGACAAATTCGTTTTCTATGCCGTCAAGAGCAAGGAGAAATTCCGGGACAAGGACGTCCTCATCGTCGGTGGGGGCGACTCCGCCGTGGACTGGGCCAATGAGTTCTCGGTCATGGCCAACAGAGTCACCCTGATCCACCGTCGCGACCAGTTCCGTGCCGTGCAGAGTTCCGTTGAAGAGATGAAGCGGAACAAGGTCGACATCAAGACCTTTTACGAGCTCAAGCAGATGTCCGGCAATAACGGTCAGCTCCAGGAAGCAGTGATCTTCGACAACCGCACCGGCAAAGAAGAGAATCTCAAGGTCGACGCCGTGCTAATGAATATCGGCTTCGTCATCAACCTGGACTTCCTGCGGCAGTGGGGTCTGGATATGGACAAGAACTGCATCACAGTGAACGACAAGATGGCCACCAATCTCGACGGCATCTATGCCGCCGGTGACATCGCTGCTCACTCGGCCAAGCTCAAGCTCATCGCTACCGGAGCCGCCGAGGCAGCCACCGCCGTCAACTTCGCTGTCACTTATATCAATCCCCAGGCCAAGCTCTATCCCGGGCACTCCAGCAACCTCAATCTGAGCATTTAGCCAGTTCAGGCAGGCGCAGCAGGCGCCGGGCATTTACGGACGCGACATCGACGAATTCCCTGTGGGTAAGCGCGTCCTGGCAGTGTCTCAGGGCCTGGGATTGCTTGTATAGAGGGAAGTCCGATCCGAAAAGCACCCTCTGGGAGCCGAGCCTGTCCACGGCCCGGCGGATGATCCGGGCTGGTTGCCAGGACGTTTCCACGAGAGTATTCTCGTAGCGCTCTGCCAGAGCCAGGACCTGGCGCCACGATTCCCAACCTATATGAGCCAGAACGAAGCGCACCCGGGGATATTTCCTGACCAGGGGCTCCAGGGCCTGGACCTCGTTGCAGCCGCCCACGGCCTTGAGATTGCCGGTCGGTATATGACCGGTGTGGATCATCACCGGCAGGTCGAATTCCTGAGCCAGATCCACTACTTCGGACATGGCGAAGAGGATCTCTCCGCACTGGAAGCGACCGACGATGGGGTGGAACTTGATACCGGAAACGGTGCCGCTTTCAATCATCGGCCGCAGATAGCCCACCGGATCCTCGCAGGCGCGATCGACGGAGCAGAAGACCGAGATTCTTTCGCGATAAGGCTCGGTGAGAGACAGGATTGCCCGGGTAGAGGACATTGGCTCGATGGAGTGGATGACGCTGTGGTCGATGCCGTTGCGATCCATGGAGGCGATGAGCTTGTTTATATCGTAGGTCTTGAGCAGTCGCAGGACTTCCATCAGCCCGAGCTTGCCCAGACGGGCATAGACAAAGCGACTGAGATTGTCACGGTAATTCAGAGCCCAGAAGCGCACGAACATATCGTGGAGAGGCTCGCTCATGCTCGCCACCTG
>JAGQHH010000452.1 GCA_020431945.1 Cyanobacteria bacterium HKST-UBA02
GCGCTGCCCAGCTCTCTTTCTGGGCTCTCTCCGATATCCTCAAAGAGAACGAGGACGAGACTCTCCATATCGTCCCTCTCGCCGTCAAATACACTTATGAGAACGATATCTCCGGAGCCCTGAGCAGCGCCCTCACCGACCTGGAACACAAGCTGGGGGTGAAGTGCACCACCACGTCTTTGCGAGAGCGTGTCAGGATCGTGGCGGAAAAACTCCTGGACATACTGGAGAAAGAATACCGGCACCAGTCGCCGGATGGCGCCACTATGAACGAGCGGGTGGACTCCCTTCGACAGGTGATTCTTCAACATGCAGCCAAACAGCTCGATGTGGAGCTGCCCACCAGTCAGCGGCAGCTCGAGCAAGTTCGCGTCGTGCGCAATGCTATCGACGACTACATCTATGATACTGAGCATGGTGACTCCCAGTACGAGAAAAAAGTACACGACGAGATGTCCCGGACAGTGGCGAGCTGCTACAAAGACATAGGCAGGGTGGTGAATTTCATCGCCATCTATGACGGCTATCTCTCCGAGCACATGACCCAGGAGCGGTGCGCCGACATCATCGACCGGTTGGAGACCGAAGTGAACGGCAGAGAAGCCGAGCCCCGGGGTCCCCGCCGGATCTATATCCGGGTGGGCGACCCCATCGATTTGAAGTCCCATATGGACGCTTACCGGGCAAACAAGAGAAAGGCTGTTGCCACTGTTACAGACGAAATCTTTAGTCAAATCTCATCCATGCTCGAAGCGACCGAGACAGAGCGGCAGCCGGTATTCGTGAAATAGCAAAGCTTTCGGGACTTTCCCCTGAAGCAGCGAGGGTCTCAAAACGCAACAGTCTCTTAGCAACCCTTTGAGGAAGTGCTATTATTAATGGCGGCCGTCAGGCTCTCTTTCAGTCCGGCCCCTCACAGGTATCAGAATCCAGACATGCAAAAGTTAGCACTCGTCGGTCTTGGTGCATCTGGTCTTTTCGCGCTCAAAGAGCTGGCGGGGACCCCGATCGAGGTACATGTCTTCGACGTCGGTCCGGAGTATCACAAGCGTTATGCCTGCCCCATCGACCAGGGCAAGCTCCAGGTCTGTCCTCCCAAGGCATGCAGCTACTGCGCTCCCGGACAGTCCGCCGGAAGCTGGAACGATTTCAAGGTCATCCTCTCCGCCTCCCCGGTAATCGGCGGCCGGCTCTATGAGCTTATCGGCGAGCAAGAGCTCCAGAAACGGCTCGATATCGTCCGCAAAACCATCCTCGAGCACGCCCCGGTGGAAATTCCGGTGGTCAAGCCAAGCGACGAGGATCTCGAATGGATTCACCGCAAAGCCACCCTGGCCGGCATGACCTATCACTATCAGGAGCTTCTGCATTGCGGCTCGGACAACGCCCCTGCCATCAATACCAGCATCCTCGACGAGATCAAAGCAGAAGGCAGCAATATTCATTTCCACTGGGACACAAGAGTGTCTTCGGTGGCTCGCCGCGGCGAGAAGTTCGCCGTGCAATTCGACAGTTACCGCCGTCCCGGCGAAGGCAACGAGCAGGAGGATCTCTTCGACTTCTGCGTCATGTCCGTGGGACGCGGCGGCGCTCACTGGCTCACCCAGCAGGAATTCTACAAAGACCTGGACATCTATCCCGGTCAGGTAGACATCGGCATCCGGGTAGAGACCAGCTGCTATTTCACCGAAGAGGTGGACAGGCGATTCTACGAGCCCAAGCTCTATTACCGCAGCCGCCATGCCAATGACGTGGTCCGCAATTTCTGCTCCAACCCCCGCGGTTACGTCACTCCCGAGAATCACCGAGACTATGTCCTGGTCAACGGTCACTCCAAGATGTACGAGAAATCGGAGAACAACAACTTCGCAGTGCTGGTGAGCAAGACCTTCACCCGCCCCTTCAAAGATCCTCAGATGTACTCGCAGACCATCGCCAAAGTAGTGAACATGCTCGCCGGCGGCGGTCCCCTGGTACAACGCCTGGGCGATCTCAGAGGCGGCAGGCGCACGAAGTCTCTCACCAACAACCTCATCAAGCCCACCCTGGAGGCGGAGTGCGGGGACATCTCCCTGGCTTATCCGCACCGGATCCTTGCCGGCATCATCGAATATCTGGAAGCCCTGGACAAGATCTGTCCGGGAGTAGCCCATGACTCCACCCTGCTTTTCGCGCCGGAGTGCAAGAGCTATCCAGACTCCATAGCCGTCAACAAGAACATGGAGACCAATATCCCCAACCTCTTTATCATCGGAGACTCGAGCTCCTGGACAAGAGGAGTAGGTCAGGCCACCACCAGCGGTCTGCTTGCCGGGGAAGGCATCAGGAAGAAACTCAAAGAAGAAACCCCGGTCAAGGTGGCCCAGGCTGCATCCTGATCGAACCTGCTGGATCTCCGGATGGCTCGAAATTCAAAAACCATACTTTCACTCTTCGTCCTTCTGCCGGGACTGCTTCTCAGCATATTCCTATCAATCCGCCCTTCCGAAGCACGGGATCCCCGGGCGACTCAGATGTACGAGCAGGGACTGGCAGCTGCACAACGTGGACAGAATCGCGACGCAGTCAACTTCTTCCGGCGTGCCATCACCTATGACAAAGATTATGCCGATGCTTTCTACCAGCTCGGGACCCTCTATGTGAATATGGGAGAGTTCCGAACCGCGGTTACCTGGCTGAACCAGGCGGTCAAACTCAATCCGTCCAACAGTCAGGCCCTCCTCCTGCTCAATCAATGTCGGGCACAATCCGGTCTCGGTCCATATTCCAGCAGCCCCCAGGCTCAAAGAGATCCGCGCTATCCATATAAGAACCAGAGTCGATATGTCCGGCCGGAAACGAACAATACCTACTATCAGAGCGCCTTCGGTGCCTACAATCAAAACAATCCGGACCCGCGCAAACAAGTTGCTGACGCTCGCTACCAGGATAACCGGAATTACCGGTCTCCTCTGATTCAAAATCAGGAGCCGCGCTCTTTTGCTCAGTACTCGCAGCCTTCTTATGTACAACAACCGGTAGCGCCGGCTCCGTCCTATGCTCAGCCAGATCAACAACAAATTCAACAACAGATTCAACAACCAGTTCAACAACAAATTCAACAGCCAGTAGCGCCACAGGTCGCCTTCTCCACGCCGGCTGCGGCTGTGCAGCCTCGAGCTTCGACACCGGACTTGACATCGGACTCAGCACCGAAAGCGCCACCACCCAGAACGCCTGTCGTAGAAAAGACAAAACCGAGCACCACTGTCGATACCCCGGTGAAAGACAAATGGGCCCTGGTGATCGGCATAAGCAAATTCGGCAAGCCCGAGTACAACCTCGAATATGCCGCCAAGGACGCGACGGACTTCTATAACTTCCTGGTCAAGGAAGCCAATTTCAAAAGCGATCACGTCAAGCTCCTCCTGAACGAGGAGGCGACCAGGACCAATATCATGAGCGCTTTCGGAAGCTCCTGGCTCCCCCGACTGACTGAGCCCGGGGATCTTGTAGTCGTGTATGTTTCCACCCACGGAACTCCTTCCACCGAAGACGATGGCGGGCGAAACTATGTCGTTGCCTACGACACCGACGCCGACGACCTCTATCCGACAGGGGTGGACATGGACGAGATCTACCGCCGGATCAAAGAAGGCGTCAAGACAGACCGGGTCCTCATCGTCCTGGATACCTGCTATAGCGGTGGCGCCGTTCCCGGGAGCCGAGCTCTCTCGAGATATACCAATTTCGACCTGAACGCCGTCAAGCTTGGCAAAGGACACCTGGTGATCTCCTCCAGCAGCCCGGGAGAGAAGTCCTGGGAATCGAAAAGATACAAGAACGGCGTGTTCACGAGACAGCTCATCGAAGCTCTGAAGGGCAAACAGGTCGATGTCAAAACAGCTTTCTCGAAGCTCAAGCACGACGTAGAATGGGAAGTGAAGGTAGACCACGGTAAATCCCAGACCCCTCAAATCGGCGGCGACTGGCAGGGCTCGGAGCTGATCATCTCGGTGCCGGCGAGCGAGCCGCGGTCAATGGGACAAGACTGACCCAAGAGAGCCGCCTCATGCCCGACTCGGAAATCTGCTCTCGGTGCTTGAAAGCGAAAACCGTCACGCCCGGATCTATCAGTGGGCTTTACGAGGTCTGCAACTGCAGCACTGCGTCAAGCATCGAACAGCAAGCCATCACGGTTCTCTTCTGCAACATCTGTAAGAAGCAAATCAACCAGGGTAGACAGGGAAGCTTCACCCAGTGGGTCTTCCGCCCGGTCCTCTGCGAGTGCGAGAATCCGGAGATTATTCAGAAAGTCGAGTTGATCGATCGAGACAAGCTCATCGCCGAAAGCAGCGAAGTCGACGAGCATCCTGAGCTCGATGTCGACGGATTTCCCAGCGATCGATTCAGCCCCAGAGAAAAGCTTGGATCAGGAGCGACATCCGAAGTCTTTCTCTCGAGAGACCGATTCCTGCGCAAAGATGTCTCTGTCAAACTTCTTCGCTGGCTCAATGACGAGACCATAGTAGCCTTTCAAAACGAGGCCCGGGTCAATGCCGCCCTCAAGCACCGAAATATCGTGGAGATTCTCGACTTTGGCGTATCCGATAGCGGTGTGCCGTTTCTCGTTCAGGACTACATAGAAGGAGCCACTCTCGAAGAGTATCTTGCCGAGCACGGTCCCATGGATACCGGTTCGGTCATTTCATTTTTTGCAGAAGTAGCGGATGCACTAGCCTATGCCCACAGCAAGGGTGTCATGCACCGGGATCTCAAACCAAGCAATTTCCTGGTAGTGAAATCCGAGAACCGTCTCTCGCCACGGCTCATCGATTTCGGAATCGCCCATATGAAAGAAGGCACCGCTACGGCAGACGGAATTGAAGTAGCCGGAACACCTCGCTATATGGCTCCTGACACTGCTAACGGGCTCGACTATGACAGCCGCTCCGAGATCTACTCTCTGGGCTGCGTGATGTATGCAGCCCTTACCGGGGGCTCTCCGCCCTTTGACGGTGACACCAGCCTGGAAATCCTCTCCCGGCACTCTACGCAACCGCCGGAGCCCATCGAGGCGATAGCCGGGGAGCCCCTCGAAAGCGTCATCTTCAAATGCCTGGAGAAGTCCCCGGCAGAGCGTTTCGAAAGCGCCATCAGCCTCAAGGAAGCGCTGCGCTCTATAAGCGACCTGCCGGGTCCTCTCGAGCCCGAAATCAGAAAAGCAGGGTCAGACCGAAACCGGATTGCAGTCGTCGCGGTCTCGGCTATAGCAGCGATTACCATAGCCACCACCGGCGCCCTGGTGGCATCCAGGCTCTTGAAGCAGAGCGAACCCGAAAGCAGGAAAGCACGTCCGGTCAAAGAAGAGGAAATCGAAACCGCCTTTCAAGCCGACAACCTCGGCAAAGCATTTCTCGAGTCGACAATGGTGCCCCACGCCGATTCGACAATAGAATACCTCCAGTCAATCCGAAAGAATCCCGATGCAGAGGTCGTCAACTTGTTCATGTGCGACGTCAAGGATAGCGACCTGGACTTCATCGGAGGAACCAGAATAAAAGCCCTCAATCTCTCTTACAATCCGGTCACCAACGTCACCATGAAGCGGCTGGAAAATGTGGAGACCCTCGAAGCCCTGGTTCTCAGAGCCGTCAATATCACCGATGATGGTATCGAATCCATCTCCCGGCTACCCAATCTGAAGAGGTTGACAGTCTCCGCCATTCCCCTGACACCGAGATCGTTTGATGCCATCGCCCGGATAAAGAGCCTCGAGAGACTCTATCTCGAGACCTTCGACAATCTCTCGGAAGAAGAAATTCGCAAACTCAAAAAGCTCCCGAAACTGGAAATGCTCCTTATAGCCCGATGCAAAATTTCGGTTCCTGTTGCCCGGGAGCTCATCGACTTCCCCGCCATGTGGGCGGTAGATCTATCCAACTGCAGTATCGCTGACGGTGTCATTGAAACCCTCGCAAAATCCCGACGCTTCACAGACATCATTCTCTCGGGATCGGACTTTCCGCCGGGCAGGCTGAAAGTCTTCAACAGCATGAAAAGCCTCAAAGTCCTGAACGTCGTCGATTGCCCGAATGTCGAGACATCCGAGATCAAGAAACTGATCAGGACAAGACCCGACCTTCAAGTCTATGCCACCGAGAAAAATATATCTCTGCCCTGACCTCTGACTACGCGGTCTTGCGCTCGAAAGAGTCGTCCACCATTATCCGCACCAGAGAGGCTTTGCTTATCGAAGGCTTGAGAAGGTCTTTCATCTCGTTCCACTCATAGGCGCTTATCTGTCCACGCTCATAAAGAGTGCAAACCTGATCCCACAAAGCGAAGAGCTTTTGCGGGCAAGTAGTATTGCGCGCTTTTCTCTGAAAATCGATCAAATCAAAATCGTTCAATTTAGAATCGTTCAATTTAGAATCATTCATGGCACAGTCCTCCAGCCGCGCCATTCAAACGCTTCAGGCGCTGAATATGGCTCGGGCAAAACAAAACTCTGCTCTCTAAGACAGTAAAGCAGACAGTTTTGTTCCTTGCTAACAAGGAGGACGTATTTTACGGATGAACGAAATGCTCGATCCAGCACACCGCCAGGAGCGAGATCATCAAAGTGCTCAAAAGAGCGGTGGGGAAGAGACCGACCAGAAGCGCCGAGCGTCTGGTGCTATCTCTGGACAGGAGAGTGTGCGCATAGAAGAACAGCGGGGGTGTCACCGTAATCGCCAGGTAGACCAGGGGTGCGCAACCCTGACTCCAGAAAACGCCAGCCAGAAGCGCAGTGCCGACGACGGCGAGGCTGATCAGCCAGAATGGCACCCTCGCCGCCGCCCTGCGAATGAAAAAGAGGCAACCGCCTGCACTTACCAGCCAGCCTGCGAGGATAACCCCGTAATAAATAAACAGAGGTAGATTAAATGCAACGTGCAAGGTGCCCGGGCCTCATTTCTCCGACCACCTACAACATTCCACGGAGAAGGCAGATTAATGCGTTTCGCACCTGATTTCAAAAGTCGGCGGTCACCCCCAGAGGAGCTCCATGATCCAACGGGGGAAGTACCAGAGCATGGCGATGACTACCGGGGTCATGAGAACAAAACCTACCAGGCAGAATTTGTTCTGTCTGTTCCTGAAATCCAGACAATAACCGAGAAAGACAGGACAGAGGATAAGCAGTTGCGCAATGCCTGCTCCCGGGCGAAAAATCCTGGAATCAGAGAATTCGATGTTCTGCCATAAAATTCCGGCGATGGTTGAGACCAGAACCAGAATCACAGCCGGAAACCGTGATGCCAGTCGGCGGGGCACTCTGATGCTGTCGAGCTTCAAGACCTTGACGAAGATAAGATGAAACCCTTCGAACCAGCAAAGGAAGAAGAAGGGCGACACTAGAAACAGGTACATGAGAGTAATAGCGGTGGGGACCATATCTCGATTATAGGACTGCTGGCGCCGGGCGAACCCGGGCCCCGGATCCCCGATTAATCAATCGATATAACAAAAAGATTCATATTGACAGCCTGTGTGCTCCGACCCGATAATTGTCTGCTCGGCTCGCGACGGAGAAGCCTCTAGGCTCAATGAGCTACCAGGAAGCGGTATCTTATCTCAACAGTTTCATAGACCTGGATCAGGGTCCCGCCACCACGCCTGCTTCCCAGGCAATGTCCGTAGAGCGCACCAGGATCCTGCTAGCCAGCCTGGGTCAGCCGCAGGAAGGCCGGGGCACGATCCATGTGACCGGCTCCAAGGGCAAGGGAAGCACCTCCACCATGATCGCTTCCATGCTGGATGCCGAAGTCGGTCCGACATCTCTATTTACAAGCCCGCACATCCAGAAGTACACCGAGCGCATGGTTCTCTCGGGCCGACAGGCCAGCGAGGAAGACTTCGCCCGGGCGGTCTTCGAGATCAAGCCGTATCTAGACACCCATCACCGGGGTCCCCATGGACCGGTGTCATTCTTCCAGTCTCTGATCGCGCTTTTTTTCCAGCTCACTCGCACAGCTCCCGACCCCATAGCCTTCCAGGTGGTCGAGGTAGGCATGGGTGGGCTCAATGACGCCACCAATATCTTCGACCGCAAAGACATAGCTGTTTTCACCCCGGTAAGCATGGAGCACCCGGGGGTTCTCGGCGGAACAATCGCCGAGATTGCCGAAAACAAAGCCGGGATCATACTGCCGGGTTGCAGAGTCGTGATCGGACCACAGAAGAGCCCCGAGGCGACCCCGGCGATCATCAGGAAAGCCAGGGAGCTGGGCTGCCCCTATGTCGATGTGGTCAGAGAATATCGAGGCAAACTGCTCGAGGTAAAAGACGGCAAACAGAGCTTTATCATCGAAGGACCCTCCGGACGCGACACCTATACCTCGACCTTGCTTGGTGAGCATCAGGTGCTCAATGCCATGACTGCGCTGGCCGCCATGGAAAGCCTCGAGATCGCCCTGGGGCGGAGATTCGATCGCCAGACCCTGAAGCGCGGTATCGATCGAGCCTGGCTGCCCGGCCGCCTGGAGCTCTTGAGCTCGAAGCCGCTGATTCTGGCCGATGGCGCCCACAACGACGAGTCGGCAGAGGTTCTCTGGTCTGCCCTGGAGCGCCTCTACCCCGGAAGACGCGCAGTGATAGTCCTGGCTGCAAACAAAGACAAAAACGTTCGCGCCATCGCTGACAAACTCGGTCCCGGCACGGGACGCACCGTCATCGCCACCCGCACTCAGAATTGCAAAGCCATGGACGCTTGCGACCTCGTCGATCAAGCCGGTCTCCCTCCGGGCACCACCGTCACTGCCACCGTAGAAGAAGCCATCGAAACAGCCATGAATATCGCCGGCGAGGACGACCTCATTCTAGTCACCGGCTCCCTCTATGCTGCAGGCGAAGCACGCGACTTCGCCGAGAAACGCGCCCGCCTCTTCGACCCCCGCCTGGCAGTCACCCAGGCTGTCTAGTTAATGTTTAAACGGACCCGCCCGTGGGTGAATCTCAGCTTACGGGAGGCACTTTCTTGTCCACGGATACTATGATCGGCAAAGAAATCTCCGGGCGCTACGAGGTGCTCTCGGTTCTGGGGCGCGGCGGTATCGGCACCGTATATAAAGCCAGGCAGAAGCACCTGGATCGACTCTGCGCGCTCAAGCTACTGTTCGAGAAGCATGCCGTAGAATCAGACAATCTGGCGCGTTTCGAGCGCGAGGCCAGGGTCTCGGCCGGTCTCCAGCACGAGAACATAGTCTCTGTCTTCGACTTCGGTGTAGCCGAGGAAGGCTTCGCATTTCTCGTCATGGAGCTGGTGCTGGGCGAAAACCTCGAGACCCTGATCCAGACGAGCGGGCGCCTGGAACCGGCAGCGGCGATTCCGGTCTTCCTTTGCATTGCAAATGCGCTTGCCTACGCCCATGAGCGCTCTGTTGTACACCGGGATCTGAAACCATCCAATGTCATGATCGCCCGGGACGAAAACGGCAACAGCCAGATCAAGCTGGTCGACTTCGGACTGGCCAAGTCATTCTGCCAGGACGACAGCAATCTCACTTCCCAGGGGCATGTCCTCGGCACCCCGGCTTATATGAGCCCGGAGCAGTGCCT
>JAGQHH010000453.1 GCA_020431945.1 Cyanobacteria bacterium HKST-UBA02
GTCGATTAGACTCTGAATCAAATGTAAGTCGAATGAATTACGTTCCATCCTCCTACCTCCTCAATCATATCCGATCACGCTGACTGTTAAACGCAACATTGTGACTCTGCTAAAGATTGTCATATTTACGAGAGCCCAGTTCATATTTCACTAAGTTACTTCCATCCTTGACTTCAACGGCCGTCGGAGTGGCAAATCCCGTCCAAAAGTGCATCTCATACAATACATGGATATCCAGAGGCTCCAACATCTCTAGGTCTCTCTTGATCTGTTGCTCAAGGAGAACAATTTTTTTCTCTGCCATGTTTGCAATATCAGAAGACTCAAAGGGATTCCTTTCCATTTCTTCCCTAATTGCAGACAGTTTCTCTACCACACGTGCTGGTGCTTTCTCTATTTTTGATGGATCTACTTGCAAGTAAATATGTTGTAACCCCATGTGCCGGAAATAGAATTGGTAGACGCGATAAGGTCGATAGTAAATATTAAACGGACCAACCAGTTTGGCCCACAACCCTGGTTCCAGGAGACTTAACCCGAAAATGAACTTGTGACCTTCCTTCAATACCATGCTATACGATGTTCCGTTTGGGATTGAAAAATAGAGAAACGTCCCAGTGCTTCTGTGCTGATTTATTCGCTCAATCAGAAGATCTAAATCAAAGACATGTTCAAATACATCATTTATCACTATAACGTCAAAAGGGTCGGAGCCCAATTCATCCTTCAATCTCTCATCCAGGAAATCTCCACATATCAGTTTGACTGGAAGATTCTCCCCCTCTATGTTTTCTTCGGCTAGTCGATGGAGGTAATCGACAATCTCCACACCACAACATATGGAGCCTCGCTTGGCGGACTGGATTAAAAATCCTCCATAGGCTGACCCAATGTCCAGTACTCTCAGTTGAGAAAAATCTAATTCGAACGAGGATAAAAGGAATTCGACAAATGTTTCTCCTCGGTCTCTATTGGAAAGCGCAAATCGAGTATATTGTTCCAACTGCTCGGCCGTAAGTCTCTCTCGTTGCCCCTCCATATGATTCCGAAGGGCTGTCTCAAAATTAGATTGCATCGTCATTCCTCCATGAAATGCTCACACTACCACTTTCCTCAGATCCGCACAAAATCAAGAAATACCTTCTCGGCTGATATTCCATCGGTCTCCTTAAATTCTGAGTGAGCGACTAAGCGTACGATAAGGTCTGCCTCCAGCTTTGCAATTTCCCACGATACTAGTTCAAACTCCTCGCAGTCGATGAGATTCGGCTCTACAATTAAAAAAGTCGCATCAGTACGCTTTACCAAGCATCGAGCAATCTTTAGTGCGGGGGACGATCTTAGATCGTCGATATCTGGCTTATAGGACAATCCGCAGATTGCTACTTTGGGATATTCTACATCTAGGGATTGGTATGTCTTGACTATCCTGTCAATTACCCATTGTGTTTTTTTGTCATTTACTTCGCGCGCTGTGCGGATTATTCGACTACAAGATGGATTTGAGGAAACAATGAACCACGGGTCAACGGCGATACAATGACCCCCTACTCCACAACCTGGTTCCAAAATATTTACTCGAGGATGACAATTGGCTAGCGAAATCAATTTGTATGGGTTTACGTTGCAGTCCTCGGCTATGATCGACAGTTCATTGGCAAAGGCGATATTCACGTCTCTGTACGCATTTTCCGAAAGTTTTACAAGTTCCGCGGTTTCACAATCGGATTGATGGATGGTACCTTGAACAAAGTGATCATAGAATTCCTTTGCTCGCCTTGTAGACGCAGTATTGACTCCGCCCACAACCCGATCATTTTCAACAAGCTCGCTAATAACTCTCCCTGGAAGAACCCGCTCCGGACAATATGCGATAAAGACGCCTTCTAGATTAGTATTCTCATTGAGAATCTCTTGAACTTTGCGCGTTGTCCCGACTGGAGATGTGGATTCCAATATTACAAGATTCCCTGGTCGAACTAAAGGGGCTATCGAGCGAGCGGCTTTGAGAACGAAATCAATACATGGAAGCGGTCTTGGCCCTTCCTCATTGACTAAAGGAGTGGGAACGGCAATGATAAACACATCGGCCTCAGCTGGTTGTGTCGAAGCCACCAATTTGCCAGTCTTCGTTGCGGCCATGACCAACATATCTAATTCTGGTTCGACAATGTGAACCTTCCCCTCATTTATTGTCTTTACCACAGACTCTTTGATATCCACTCCATGAACCTCTAGACCTCGTGACGCTAAAAGCGCGGCTGTGGGCAATCCAATGTAGCCTAGGCCTAGGACACAGACCTTATTAATATGTTCTGAATGTCTCATTTAAAACCCCTCTTCACTTGGCCGAGCCATCAATCGGCGGTAAGAGGCTAACAAGTCTCTCGCAGCAGTATCCCAATGCAACCTCTCACGGGCTATACCTGAGCATCGTGCGGCAAACTCACCCCTTTCCCGGATCACTCTTTCTACGAAATTATCCACTTTATCTATGCTGTCTTCCGGCCATGTGTTGGCCTCAAGAAGCGTACTCTCGAGAACTAGTCCTATATCGGACTCTTGCACCATCATACTAAAATCACCAATACTGTCTGTAAGAATGATTGGTACTCCAGCGGCAAGGTATTCTCCAAACTTCGTTGGAGAAGATACTTGGTTCACAGGGTCACACTGGCGAAGCAGGAGTCCAATATCTGCATGTGCTATCGTTGTAGGAATTGCTGAATGGCTTACCTCTTTTATCGTCACACTTTCTGTAGGTATTCGGTGGGCAACCATCAATTTGTTCGCAACCTCGTGATCCTTTTCTGGCAAAAGAAACAGAAAACGATATTCCCTTTTGCGCTCAGCCAATTGTGAACAGAGCTGAATCATTTGTTCATTGCATTGCCATATTGCTAGAGATCCCATGTAAACTACAGTTGCGGCTCTATTTGCATTGTAAGTTGGTTCTTGAACCGATTGTCCGACAAATGATAATTCTGACACTCCACACGGTATTACGCTGAATTTACTTCGCGGTACGGTATACTTCTTCTGAAAGTGTTCCTTCATACATTCAGATACACCAATCACCAACTCTGAGGATGTTACAGCTTGTTCTTCCCATTGTTCCATAGATTCTATTCGGCTAGTGTGTGCTCCTCCCATTTCCTCCTCCTCGGGAGTGATCCCATGAGCGTCATATACAATCTTCTGGTGGACTCCCGCATCACGCATGAGAAGCGCAATTCTAGTGCTGTAGAGTGCTTGACAGTGAAGAATATGGACATCCTTGTCATTCACGATATCCTTCAGAAGATTCAATTCTGTGAGGACTGAAGATTGTTCTAGAGAAACATTAAAAAACGATTTCGATGGAATCAGGTAGACCTGTGCCCCAGTTGATTCCAATTCCTGTTGATGGGATTGGATTGATTCTTCATTGTGTGGAGGAAGCAAACAAGCAAGATGAACTCGGCAACCGAGTTTTAGAAGTGCTTTAATCTCTTCTTCAATCCGGATTCGATAACCTCCCTTGTAACCAACCGGTATATACCCAATCATCAGGATGGTAGGAA
>JAGQHH010000454.1 GCA_020431945.1 Cyanobacteria bacterium HKST-UBA02
AAAGTCCGACGATTGAAAGATTTGACTCGATCTCATAGGGTCCAACTCCTGCGCCACAAGGAAAGTTCCCGACATCCAGCGACAAGCTTACAGCAGGTCTGGCTGTAATAATCATCTACCTGAGTGGAACTCTCCCGTCGAACAAGTCCACCGTATCGGCACCTGCACGCACCCCTCCCGGTGGCAATACTCTAACCTGTCATCATAGATCTTGAAACTATCAGCACTCCCCGGTCTAGAGGAAGCTCCAACCACTTGTCCGACCTCCTCAGAGATGAACTCCTTCCCTTTCTGAGAAAAGCGGTACTGCAGCTTAAAGCCTCCTTTCTCACTACTTAGTGGAAATGTAATCTCCACAGACCCACCAGGCTCAATCCGAGAGAATGCATACCGTCTACCACAAACATCGATGCTCCCCTCGGCAACGGACTTATCCGAACAGTTCTCGACGCTTACTCTATCGACGTTAAGATTCAGAAGCAGACCAGCAACTCCCAGGATGATCGTGAGGGCTGAAACAGCGAGCACCTCTCTGGCTCCTCGCCTGAATGTCGATAGCTCTTCTTGCCGAGACTTCAGATTCGTCCCCCGCAAAGCGCTTTCGTGACTCCAGTAACCAGGCATAGCTCATGCCTCCTACAGATGCGGAACCACCGTTACCGGCTGCGCCAGGACGACCGAGCCCAGCCATACAAGCACTGCAATCAAAGGACCAGATACCAGAAGCAACGACGCGAAGGCACTGCCCATAGAGCCGACAAAGAATAGAGCCCTGCAGAGCAGAAAATGCCAGCCCACCGCCAGGCCCAGAGCGCTATTTGGAAGCAATGAGAACAACCGAGTGATCGATGCACCCAGATCGCCATCCAGCCACTTCTGACTCACCATGAAAACGAGCACGGCAAGCAGTGGAATGGGAAGCACAGTTATGAGCCAGGCAAAAGTCCTCTGCTTCTTCGTCTGCTCAGCAGGAACCACAAAACCAAGCGAAGCAGCCGGAGCCGCTACAACAACCCTAGATCGGATCGAATAGGAGAGGATAACGGCATAGTAGATAAACATGGCTATCCAGCCAAGAGAACGATTTCCCAGCCACATTCCCAGATATTCCAGACAGACGCCGAGGATGCCTCCCACCAGATTGAAAGCAAGAGCTTCGCTGGCAATCTTGCTTGTCTTGAAGAAGAGCCCGAAGATAATTGCCGAGAATATCATCGGGAACAGATAAACGGCGGTGCAAGCAAGACCACCAGTCAGAATTCCGAAGCGGCTGAATTCGGAGCAATTAACCAGGGTCGTTACTCCCAGAGACATAATCAGGGCGACACCGGCAGGAACTATCCAACGGACTGTCAATCTCGAAGCCAGGTATGTTCCAGCGATAATGACCAGCATGACACCGCCGATGATGAAGCTGTTCACAAGCCAGGTCGATCCGCAAAGAAGCGAGATATCAGCTATCGCTCTGGTCTCAAGAAGCATGAATCCGGCACCGAGACCAAACATCTGCCAGTTGAAGACACTCCTGGCACCGCGGACGAACTGCGTAGATACAGGCAAAAGCCCGGTAAGAAGAATGGCGATGATCGGCACCCAGTATATCGGCGGGATACCAGGCTTCCGCAAGAAGAGAAAGGGCCAGTCATCGGTACAGACCGTCATGGCGCCGGCGTATTTTGCCGGTCTAGGCTCCCAGCCAGGCGACTCGAAACGAGCGTCCTCACTCAATCCCGGACCGGCAGCGATAAAGCCGGTCTGCATGCGGCTTGCCTTGTACCAACCAAGCGCCTTGCGACCCGATCCGCTGGTCAAGTTGTTGACCTGACGCTGCCACAACCAGTCAGGTTCGGCGATGAAAGCGATGGTGATGATCCCGTCGTCTTTGAGATGACTGCAGGCTTCCTCGATGGCTTCCCGGGTGAAGATATAGTTGTCTGTCCGCAACGAGGACATAGATGAAAACGCCGCATGGCTGTCGAGAAGGCCGAATACTATGAAATCATACTTCGAGTCCGTATTCTTGAGAAAGGTCCGAGCATCCATGTTATATGTGGTGACTCGATCATCTGAGTAGGGCTTGTTCGGATGCATCTGTTTGCCGATCTCGAGAATTCTAGGATCGATTTCGACAGCATCGACATGGCCGGCACCATTCCGCAAAGCAGCAGCCACGTCTGAGCCGGTGCCGGCCCCCAGTACGAGAACATCCGACCCTTTCGAATCTCTCAGCCGAAAAGGCTTGCCATGAAAGTCCAGGATCTGCTTTCTCAGTGGCTCGGAGAATCTCTTCACAGACTCTTCCGAACCGTCCACCATGGACTGGAAAGAGTCATAGTTGATGAAAACATCTGTGCCGAGACTTACATCCCGCAGCTCTTTCTCTTCGAACATGGACTTTCTGAGGTCTATTCGATAGTACGGAGACCAGACAGTCTTTTGAAACTCCTTTCCAAAAGCGATGGGCGATACCAGCGGTGCGAGATAAACGCTGTACACGATTCCCAGGACGATAATGAGTCCGTATTCGATCCTCCGCTCGAGCAGAAAGAACAAGACACCCGCCACCGCCAGCCAGACCTCCGGACCAGTGCCCAGGAAGCTCAGGAGCGAATAAAGCACTACCCCGAGAAGGGCACCGAAGACATTGATCCCATATGCTTCAAGAACAGGCAGCTCCTGGAAGAGCTTGCCGATCCGCTGCCCGATTCCGACAAAGGGGAAGGCTGTAAGAGCAAAGAGAAGGACCATGATAGTGAGATTGGTCGCAAAGGAAAGCGCCGTCACCGTCTGAGAGAAGTCGCCGAACATGACGACATCGGATGGGGGCAGGAGAGTCAGATGCGTTAGCCCAAGGGGAAATGCGCAGACAAGAATCCCAGCCAGATAAAGAACCGAGATACCGGACCATTTGAAAAAATCGTACTTGCGATTCCACCAGATGAAGCCCAGAGAAAGACCAAGAAACGCCGACAAAAGGGGCAAGTTCTTGAAGTAAGCAAAGATCCTGACCTCGGTGGAAAGCCACCTGATCACCATGAGCTCAAGAAACAACGAGAGCACACTTATCGCAAGCAGCATCAGGCGGAGGCGCATCCCCTCAGGCGTATTGACCGAAGGAGGCGCCGAGATTTGACTGTCTGTGCTTTCCATAGCTTCCGAGCCACCAAGAAGATGCCAACAGTGCAGGCGCAGACCAGCCAGGGAGAAGACCGGCCTGCTCGACTACTCAAATAGCCTGAAAGTCGAGCGCCATTGCACCTTCCTCCTGTATATAGGCGGGCTCAAAAGGCAAGCAAGCACCCATACGGGTATTAATTCTCGCTGTATTCGAAAAGCTGGAACCTGCCCTGAAGCAACCTCACAAAAACTGGTAACAGTCTCTTCACAGCAGCCAGCCAGGCGCAATTCTGATCGTGAGCCAGATCTTGATCAAGAAGGCGGCGAGGTCGTCACTCCAGCCTTTGCAAGCTCCTGGACCAGAGTCTTGTCGTCGGCAGCCCTCTTGCTAATAACCACCTTGCCGGTAAGGTAATAGAGAGCCTCAGTAGCCCTCCTGCGCCAGAGACCAAGACGCTTCTTCTTGGGCTTCCCGGAGAAGATATATTGAAGCATTGCACCGGCAGTCTCCCTTTTCTTACCGGCCCTGTGAAATTTCCCCGGGGAGCCGGACGGCCCCCACGCATACTCGTTGTTATAAAAGAAAGCGAGAGCCGCAGCAAACTCCTGGTCGGTGTGATTGGGAATAAGCTTGTTCAGACGCTCGGCTCTCGGCTGAATGTCTTTAGCAAAGAGCTCATCTACCTCGTTAAGAGTGAGACCATTATCGTAGGTCCCATCTCTCACCTCGGTCTCGGTCAACTTGTGACCCCTCCCGATAGTCATGACTCCAGGTGGGTCGGCCTTACCGTGATAGGCATAGTATTTCCCATTGTGCTCGCCAGCGAGCCCTTCATATCCATGGATTATTTTGATGGTGGCATCAGGTATCTTTATAGTCATAATATGCTTTAAACCTATAGTATTAATTCTAGTACTACTCGTAACACCACGCCAAAGGGCTCCACTGCCACTTCTATCACGAGGACTTTCTCTCTGACAAGAACAATTGAAGGACAGATAGTAACAGCGTTGCAACATACGCCAGTGCCTGAAAGCGAGGAATAGATGCCGTGTGCCAAAGAGCCTTGATACACTATTCAAGCCACTCTCGACAGCACTCACCATTACAAATTGGCTCCAAAACAGGACTTTCGACTGGTCTCAAACCCGATACCAGCCTCAAAACCGTTATCTATTGCCACTTTCCGGGCATAGGGTGATCGTAATCCCAAACAAAGGCGTTGATTCTTGACTGACCGCGAACATCATGGAACCACACGCAAGCTCAGAGCACCTCCCCAGGATCTTTGTCTGCGGAAAGTATCGAGTCCTGTCCACCGAAGCTGACCACTTCGATTTCAAAGACAAGCTATACAAGCCACCAGACATAGAGGTGCCAGCCTCACGATCTCTCGAGCAATATAAAACGCATGGCGTGCCTGTCCTGGACCAGGGATACGAAAATGCGGCAGCGTCGTTCGCACTGGCTACGGTGGCTAATTATCTATATAAAGTAAAAAGCATAGATACAGATCGAAATGAAATAAGCCCTCAGATGCTCCTGGAAGCATCCCGGCGGTACTGCAAGCAAAAGCCGACCTCATCTCTCAGAAACATGCTCAAGACCTGGCACAAACACGGCGTGGCAAGCGCCACAGCCTGGCCATATCACTACGGGACAAACGATACCGCCTATACCAGAGAAAGAGCAGAAGATGCCCTTCTGAGACCCCTTCAAAGCTATGAGCGAGTCGATGAGAAGAGACTGGCAGTAATGCAGACAGCCATAGCTGAAGCAGGTGTTCTCTATGCCTCGGCCATGGTGCATGAAGGCTGGTCCAACGTCGACTACACAGGCCTAATAAGACAGGGCACCAATCTCCTGGGCACACATGCCTTTGCTATTGTCGGATACGACAGCGATGGCTTCTTCATCCAGAACACCTGGGGCAGGGAATGGGCAAAAGGCGGCTTCGCCAAGCTCAGCTATGCAGACTGGCTAGAAAACGGACTCGATGTCTGGGTAGCACGCCCGGGCGATATAGGGACTAAGAATAGAACAAAGGCTCTAAAGAGTAGCTATTGCGCGATCCCAGATTCGATGCTGTCCGCGACTTTCTACGCTCTAAGGCCCCATGTCATAACAATGGGAGATGACGGGAGACTCTCGGGAACCGGCCGTTTTGCTACGAGCAGACAGGACCTGGACAGTATCTTTGACGACTACTTGCCACACATAACAAGAGACTGGAAGAAGAAAAGGATTCTTCTGGTATTCGACAGTGGTCTTTGCACGAAGCGGGACACCGTACAGAAGGTCGCCGAGTTCAAATCGATCTTCCTAGATCTAGAAATATATCCGCTATTTGTCCTGCCAACCGTCAATCTATTCAATGAGCTCTCCTCCATGCTGGAGCAGCACGCCAAACCACTACACCCAGAAGCACTTTATGATGTCTACGGTCTTGGACCAAGCGACAGACTCGATGCCACCATGAAAAGCGTCTTCGAGCCTGTAGCCAGACATACGATGGATACCCTCTGCCAGACAGGACTGCAGTCCGCCAGCGAAGAACATGGGGCGACAAGAATTCTTGCCAGGAAACTAAAGTCTATGTGCGAACAGAACGATATCGAGCTTCACGTCCTGGCGCATAGCTTCGGAGCTCAATACCTGAATCCATTTCTTCAACTGGCAGCCACAAGAGGAGTTACTTCATCCGGTCCGCTCAAGAGCGAATTCGGGCTCTCAATGAAACTCAAGTCTTGCACACTTCTGGCACCAGCCTGCAGTCTGTCCAGCTTCAATGACGTGTATAAGGTCCTGCTCCGGCAACAAGCCATAGAGAAGCTATCGATACATACGCTGAGCGACCGGCTCGAAAAGAACGACCGCTTTTCTCCGCTATACAGCCGGTCTCTTCTCAAGCTGCTATCCAATAGCATGAAGGAGCCTCTACTTGGTCTGGACAAAACCCTGACGGCAAGTGAGGAGCTTTGCGCGCTCGTGGAAAACGATCCCATGTTCAATTGGATAACAAGCGATGGACAGGTAATCGAGAAACAACCCATAAGCACAGCCACCATCCACAAAGACTTCGACAGGGATGTTGCCACCTTGATCTCATTGGTGAGGTCGGTCCTTGGCACCCAATGCGATACTCCCAGCAATATAGAACCAGACATATTTGCAGCTTGAGCCACAAAGCCGAACCTAAAACGGCTCAGAATCATGCCATTTCATGTTGCGGTGTCCTGAAAGATATAGGCACCCCTATACACAATTATGGGCGCATGCATAAGGACAGCTCAGCGAGCCTGGAAATGACTCAAAAAGCCGCAATTTCTATCCGTATGTAACACACAAAACGCAATAAACAAGCCAATTTCAATGTATTCTCACGAAGAAATATTGCAATCTCAAAACACCCTGTTACATATCCCAAACGACACCAAATATGCCACCACCGGGAACTTGCGCGGGAAGCAAGGCACATGCTAGGTTGAAGGCATAGTGACCTCGGTCACTGCCCCGAATCCCACAGCAGACAACGCTTTTCATCCTGTCACCAGGACAACGGAGCGATAGGAATCTACGACCAGATGTAGATCCTCACTTGATCACGCCTTGATAAAGGCAAAAGGAGAACAGAACAAATGATCAATGTAGGAAATATTGCATATAAGGTCGACAGGCTGCCCGCCAACGCCCGCCAGACAGCGCTCACCACCTCCCATGAGTACGCAGGCAGCCCGCGATTTCTATCGCTCCTTTACCACATCAGAAATTTCCATGCCCTAATCCCTCACAGGCTCGCAAATACTAATCGCGAGACAAAAACATACCCAAATGGGGGAAGGATCGGCTCGATGAAAAAGGGCATGTCCATATTTACGCGCTCGTACAGGCGCATCGCAAGGGAGATTCCAGTCATGAACAATCT
>JAGQHH010000455.1 GCA_020431945.1 Cyanobacteria bacterium HKST-UBA02
GTTCCGGTTCTGGTTCCGGCTCCGGCTCCGGCTCCGGTTTCGGCTGGGGCTTCTCCAGCTTGACCTCGTCTACGGTTCTCTGTGCTTCGGCGGGGGCCAGGGAGGAGAAAATATCATCGATATCCGAGCCGACATCTTTGCCGAAGAGAGTTTCCTCTTCTTCTACAGGTGCGAGGGATTCGCTTATGGAAGGTGAAGACGGTCGACTTTCGCCCACTTCCATCTGAGCCTCGGCTGGTGCCAGGGAAGAGAATATATCGTCGATTTCGGAATCGACACCACCGGCGAAGAGGTTATCCTCGTTTGCTTCGGCAGCCGGTTCGACTTCCGGTTCTTTCACTATGAGCTCGGGCTCGGGCTCGGGTTCCGGTTCCGGCTCGGGCTCTTGCTCGGTAAGCTCCATGAACCGCTGGGACATTAGATCGCTTACAGGCTCGTCTCCGGCAGCCTCGCTGGCCACAGGTTCAGGCTCGGGCTCGGGCTCAGGTTCAGGCTCAGGCTCAGGCTCTGCGAGCTCCATGAAACGCCGAGATAGCAGATCGTCTCCGGCTGCTTCGCTGACAGCGGGCTCCGGCTCTGGCTCCGGTTCTGGCTCCGGTTCTGGCTCAACTTGCGAAATCTCTCTGTCTAGCAAGCTCTCGAGACCGGGGCTGGTTCCTGCCGATACCGGCTCTTCCTTGGGCTCGGGACGCTTTTCGATTGGTTTCTCGATTGCTTTCTCGATTGGTTTCTCGATCGGTTTTTCGATTGGTTTTTCGATTGGTTTCTCGATCGGCTTTTCGATTGGCTTTTCGATTGGTCTTTCGATCGGTCTTTCAGGTGGTCTTTCAGGTGCACGGGGACTTGCGTCTTCCCCGAACAGAGTATCGGCTACGATCTCTTCCGGTGCGGGAAGCGGCTCCGGTGGCTCGGCGGCCACGGGCTCCGGCTCCGGTTCTGGCTCGGGCTCCGGCTCATGAGTCGGGGTGAGAGGTTCCCTTGCCTCGAGGGGGCTGTCCGGCTCGTCGGAATCGAGCCGATCGAGGAGGCTCTTTAGGTCGCCACTGCCCTCGGTGCTCTTCGCCTGAGGACTCGCGCCCGCCGCACCGGTACCACTGGCCGAAAGGGCTTGCAGTTTGGTGAATGTACTGGTGTTTCGCCGTCTCTGAGCCTGCATGCGGCTGGCGCTGGCGGCAGCCCCGGGAGTTTGAGCCTGCATGCCGGTGTTCGACGTGGCGGGAGACTGGGTCTGGGGCGACGGGTTGAGCGGTCCGGAGAGCATTTCGTCGGATGCTTCGAGATCGATTTCCACCACTGCGCTGGGCATGGTCCGGGGCTCTTGCCTCGGCTCTTCAGGCGCCGGTGTCGGGGCGGCATCCATGCCGGTTTTCGAAGATTTGGCCGGAGAAGCAGCGGCATCCATGCCGGTTTTCGATGATTTGGCCGGGGTGGCAGCTTCTATCTTGTCTTTGGAAGCCGACATTCCCCGCAGCTTGCTGACCGAGCCCTTCGGTTTGGGCATCAGATCTTCGGCGGACTCAGCGGTCTCCCACTTGTCCGGGGGTGGACCACCTTCCAGTTGTTCGGGTCCGCTGGCGGTCTTAGTCTTGGTGAGACGCTCCAGACCACCTGCCGAGAAAGAATCGAAGGGCTCGAGTTTGTAGAGAGCGAATACGGAGAGGACCCCGCCGAGGTTCATGAGCACGAGTTGCGCCCAGCTGAACTCGAGGATCTGACCGGGAAGTTGCTTCCAGAAGCTGAAGAAGCAGTTGCCGATGGCGCCGTAGAGACAGATGAAAGCGAGTATGGAGAGGGCAGCCTTGTATTTCTGGAGCTTGGAGCCGCGCTCGAAGAATACCAGGCTTCCTACGATTGAAACGCCCAGCAAAATCAGGATCAGGACGCTGTAATGGAATTGATTGCCGCCCTTGAACATAGGCAGGTTCGGCAAGAAGGCATTACTCGCGAGAAAAATCACGATGATAATGAAAGTGAGAGGCTTCAACCTGATACTGAGCTTGTACATTCACACTCCGCGCCGACTATTCCTGGCCTCAGTGCCAGCCACAACCAATATACCCGCGTGCCTGAGAGTTATTGATTTATGGCCTCATCTATGAATTATCTCAAAAGAGATGCCTATTTACCGTTCATGGCAACCGGTTTGCCATGCCATCTCATCTTGTTATGAGACTGTCGGGATCTCAGGCCCGGAAATTAGCCCCGAGCTGGTGAGTGAGGCTGTTTCGAATTCGGTTTATGCTCTTGTCAATCTCTTCGGCGGTGAGGGTTTTCTGCGCATCCTGGAAGGTCATGCGGTAAGAGAGACTGCGTACGCCTTCCGAGAGATGGAAAACACTGACGAGCTGGAGGTCGATGAGGCGTTGACCGGCAGCGGACTCGATACAGGAAGCGACAGCCTGGCTGTCCACTTCCCGGGGCAGGTCGGCGGTGAGGTCCCTGGTCATCGAAGGAGTCGAAGCCGGTTCGGTGAACTGTGCCTTTTGCGCTCCCTGGCGAACCGAATCCAGATTGAGCTCGAAAACACCGACTTCCTGACGCAGCCCGAGCTCGTTGAGAATCTTCGGATGGATCTCGCCGATCCAGCCCAGGATCTCCAGTCGGGCTTTGCTGTCGCCGGCAGGGGCCAGGGCGATCTGGCAGGCACGATAGGGATGGAAAATCTCCGGTACCTCGGCGGGTCTGAAATAACGCAGCCTCCTGGACGGTACTCCGACGTCCTGGAGAAGATTCTCGACAATTCCCTTGGCTCGGTAGAAATCGACTTTCTCGGACATAGCCGGGCTGCTGCCGCTTTCCTGACTGCCCTCGGTCACCTGGACGATGTTCGAGCCGGTGATCACCCCGGCGACCAGCTCCTTTTCCGTGACCCCGGTGACGCCGGCGCTGTCGTCGGCAGATCCGCTCTTCTCATAGCCGCGACCGAGCTCGAAGAGCCAGACGTCACGATTGCCACGATCGAAATTATAGGCAGCCGCTTCTATCAGTCCGGGGATGAGGCTCTGCCTGAGAACCTGGTGATCTTTGGAAAGAGGATTGAGAACCCGCAGGATCGACCGGGGCGCAGCGCCTTCCAGCTCCCTTTCGCTCCGCAGGCTGCTTATCCAGGCTTCGCAAAGACCCTGAGCGGCCAGGGCGCGGCGGGCCCGTCCTGGCAGGGAATCGTTCACCGGTGGGCTGACAGTGGTGGCGGGCATCGAAACAGGGACACTGTCATAGCCTTTCAGCCTGAGCACTTCCTCGACCAGGTCGATTTCGCGTTTCACATCATCCTGCCTGAAGCTCGGGACTTTTACCTGGATCGTGCCCTGAGACCGATCTTCTTTTTCGACGGTGAAGCCCAGGGGCGTGAGAAGATCTCGGCAGGTGCCGGCATCGAGATCGAGCTCGGCGATTCGTTTGATCTGAGCGAGCCTGAGCTCTATGGATACATTCCGGGGGGTATCGTCGCCGGCCTGGAAAAAGCCGCCTCCACCGTGGACATTGCCATATTTCATGACAAGCTCGATGGCTCTTCGCGCCGCTCTCTTGACCCCGGCAATATCGACGCCCCGCTCGAAGCGAACGCTGGAGTCGCTGGAGAGACCGAGCAAGCGGCTTCCCCGGCGCACTCTGGCCGGATTGAAACAGGCTGCTTCCAGGGCTATGGCAGTGGTATCGTCGGTGATTTCGGAGCCCTTGCCGCCCATGATCCCGGCGGCGCCTACGACGCTGTCGCGATCGGCGATTACGAGAACTTCCGGAGAGAGCTCGCGCTCGCGGCCGTCGATGAATTCGAGCTTTTCGCCGGCACGAGCGCGCCT
>JAGQHH010000456.1 GCA_020431945.1 Cyanobacteria bacterium HKST-UBA02
GTCGCAGCCTCAGAATGGAAGGACTGGCGGAGAAAAAAGAGATGGCGATGCCCCGGCGTCGGGCGAAAACCAGCTCGGACAGCCTCTATCTCAACTCCCAGAACAAAGTGCTGATGGAAGCCGACGAAGCGCAGTCCGGTGCCGAAGAATGGAGCATGTCGCCGACTCTCCAGGGAGCCACCAACGGCACCATCGCTCCTCAGGAAGAGATTCCCATGGATCAGGGTCTCAAACAGAATTTTTGCGCCACCCCGGCTGAGCGTTGCGGCACAGGCAATTGCTCGCCTCTGCGCACTCTCTTCTATCTGGTTCTGGTTCCTGCCTGCATGATCTTCGCTTTCCTGGCTCTTCGAGCAATTCTCGGCCGACGAGAAGATACAAGAGACGGCTGGTAGATCCCGGGCTTTACGAGTCGTAAGCCTCGGCATAAAGCGCACTGGCTCGTGGAATAAGAGGGATGAGGACTTGTGGACGGAGGAGCGACCATGGCAATCCAATACAGACAGGGAGACGTTCTGCTCGTCAAGCTCGATATGCAGAAACTTCCTCAGGGCGCGCAGAAACAGGCGACCGAAAGACGCATAGTACTGGCATATGGCGAGGTCACCGGTCACGCCCATGCCATCGATTCGTCTTATGCCAGTCTCTACGAATGGAACGGCGATCGACTGATCGAAGCCAAGCCCGGAGCCAAGCTCGTTCATGAAGAGCACAATACGATCGTGCTCGAGCCCGGTTTCTACCGGGTAGTGCAGCAACGTGAGTATGAGCCCGGATCCTTCCGTCCTGTCATAGACTGAGGAACAGTCGACGAAAGGGCGATATGGCATCTAATAATCTATCTCACACCATGGAGCTGGACGGCTCATTCAGGCTCATCCTGGAGCGCTATCGCAATGAATGGACGGACCTGCGGGTCCGCAATCGCCCCACGCCCCGGGCTGAGATCAAAGCAGCAGTGGAATCCATCTATCTGGAATCGGACCAGGAGAAGCCCGCTGTCGTCTGGTGTGACAGCATCTTCCAGATGGCGGCTCTGCCGCTGGTCCTCGCCCTCTATCTGGACGATGTCGCCCGCCAGCATATCATTCCGGTTCTCCGGAACGACCTGAACACACCTCCCTGGATCGCCCTTTTCCGGAGTCTCGACAGTCAGCTCCCGGAGCCGGTGATTATCGAGAGCCTCGCCCGTCACAGCAAGAAAGAAACCCAGCAGGACAGCCTCCGGGAAGTGAACCGCTTTATCCGCAGGGTGCACGAGACTGTCGGAGGCACTTTCGACACTACCGAAGCGCCCAGGCTCTCCGCCATCGGTCTGCAGATCAACTCGAAATATGTTGCCGAGGTCCAGGGTCTCATCGCCCGGCTGGACAGAGAGCTGACCGACATAGTCTCCGCCGACTGCGTTTCGCCGATCAAGACCGAGCTCTCGACTATCGCGGCAGTTTTCGCCAGGCTGGAGACCCAGCTCGGTCTCCAGATCATCCCCCAGGCCCTGGCCCAGACAGTCTGGCAGATGAGAGACACTCTCTTGAGCCGGCACGGTGCCATAACCCGGGAGCTCGAGCGGCGACCGGGCCGTCTCACCGATCTGATCAAGCTCATCTATCAAGCCAATCCCGGTCTTTCCGGAACCATGAACAATCAGGTGCCTCCCTGGGAAGGAGCCCGTATCGGAGCATATCGCGATCCGGCCGTACGCCTGATCGCCTCCAGCCTCCAGATCGATGTCTTCAAACAGTCGTCGGTGCTCGGCTGGCTGCCCCTGCATTTTTATATGAGCTCCACCATGAAAGACCTCTATTCGCCTGATCTGACCAGGAAGCTGGAGCTATGGAACGGTATCCTCCATGGTGCTTATGCCGCGCTCTTCTATGACGGTGTCTGCTTCCTCTGCGATCAACCTTCGACGGTGAGCCTGGACAACGAGCGCCGTTATCACGGTGAAGACGGACCGGCCATGACTTTCCCGGATGGCTATAGTGTCTACGCCTGGCACGGACGCAGCGTTCCCCGGGATATCATCGATCATCCCGAGAACATCTCGGTGGAGCGGATAGAGAAAGAGCGCAATGTCGAGATTCGTACGATTCTCATGGAACGCTATGGACTCGAGCGTTTCATCGCCGACTCCGGAGCCCGGGTGATCGGAGAGGATGAATGCGGTATTCTCTATCGCAAAGAATTCGCCGTCGAAGAGCCGCTCTGCGTGGTCATGGTGAAAAACTCCACGGCGGAGCCCGACGGCACTTTCAAGAACTACTTAGTGCGCGTCCCTCCCGATATCATCACTCCCAGAGCCGCGGTCGCCTGGACTTTCGGCCTGTCCACCGACGATTACCTGCCGGTGATCGAGACTTGAGCACCGGTATCAGTGCCAGGGATCTCACCAAGGTCTTCAAGGGAGGCTCTCGCCTCAAGCTCGGTCCCCTCTCTCTGCGTCTCGGTCGCAGCCGCAAGATCAAAGCCCTGGACAGCCTCAGCCTGGACATCCCGGAAGGAGAGGCACTCGGATTGATCGGTCCCAACGGTGCCGGCAAGACCACTTTTCTCACGCTTCTTCTCGGCTATCTCAGACCGGATCGAGGCGAAATCCTGATCGACGGTCTCAAGCCCAATACCATCGGAGCCAAGCGCCTGGTGGGCTATCTCCCGGAGCGTCTCAACTTCGACCACTGGATGAGCGGGTATGAGTTTCTCGAATATCATCATGCTCTTGCAGAGCAGAGCCAGATCAATCGCAAGAAAGAAATCGAGGAGCTACTCGAGGTCGTCGCCCTGGAGCAAGACAAATGGACGGCGCCTCTCAAGACCTACAGCCGGGGCATGCTCCAGAGGCTCGGTCTGGCCCAGGCGCTGATCGGCAGACCTCGCTATCTTCTCCTGGACGAGCCGGCATCCGGTATCGATCCCAGAGGCGTGGTGATCATCAAGAAGATCCTCAAGAATCTCAAGAGCGAAGGGATGACCCTCCTCCTCAATTCGCACCAGCTCGATCAGGTAGAGCAGGTATGCGACCGGGTGGTCTTTCTCGAGCATGGCAAGATCGTCCGCATCGAAGATATGAAAGCCGAAGTGGAAGCACCGAGACTGCTCATGGTGCGCTTCTCCGCCGCCAATCTCGACAGGCTCACCCGGGAGAATCTGGAGAGCGCGGGCAATCGAGCCGGGGCGCAATTGATCAAGCTCGAGGGTCTCAATGCCGGCTTCAAGGTGAACAGCAATGCCGTAGCGGTCAGCCTGATCAGAGCCCTGGTGGAAGCGGATCTTCCGGTCATGGAAGCCACCCCGGATCAGGGGCGCCTGGAGCGGCTCTTCGGCGAAGAGCCCGAGCCCGAAATCCTGGACACTCCATGATCATCAACAGGACCATATTCAGGTATACCATCAAGCAATGGCTGAAAAGCCATTTCAGGCTCCTGGCAGTCACCCTGGTCTTTCTGGCCATGCTGGCGGAGCGCTCTTTCAAGCTCTATATCGCCGAGCGCCCGCCCCTGGAGGCTTCTTATTCCACCGGCGATCAGATGGCCTTTTTCGTTCTCATCCTGGGAATCGGCATCGTCGGACTGCAGCGCTCTTCCGGCAATCTCTGCCTGACCTTCGCCCGCCCCATAGAGCGCTCTTCCTATATCCTCACCAAGTGGCTCGTGCTTGCCAGCGCCGCCTGCACCATAGCGGTGCTCGAGCTGGCCTGCGAGCATGCCATCTATTCGGTCTATATGCCGGGTCTCTTCCTCAATATAGATATTCTGATCAACCTCCTGGAGCGGCTTGCCACCTGCCTGGCCGCATCCGCCACCATCGTCTTCTTCTCTTCCATGGTGCCTCATACCGGAGACTTCATGGTCTGGGGATGCTGCGCTTTCGTGACCATGCAGATCAACTCTTCCTGCGTCGACATCCTGAAATCAACGGACCCGGATGCCGGCGGCGGATTTTTCGTGGGTCTGATCTATTACCTGAGCATGGGCGGCGAATTCATCTGCTCTCTCATCCTCACCTTCCTGGCGCCTTCCCTGAATGTTCGAGCCGACTTCCTTGCCGGGGAGACTGCCCTTCTGGGAATCACGGTGCTCATCTCCAACATCACCTTCGCCCTGCTTCTGGCGATCTGCTTCACCAACCGCTCGGAG